>DAIMCZ010000006.1:10160-38260 GCA_036726125.1 Candidatus Nanopelagicaceae bacterium | reverse complement strand
TACTGGAGTTTAAGTTCTACGCAGAACGATCGTCCACGATATTGCAGAGTTCTCAGGAAACTGACAAGTTATCTTGAGCGGGCGGAGTTCACCTTCTGCATATGGTGCTTACGACAGAGCACTTCATATCCAATGGTCTGGGGAGTTCCCACATCACCAGGCAGGATCTGATCACCTTCGGTAACCATCTCGCCATTTGCGACACGGGCATTATGGGTCGCGCGCGCTCCACACCAACAGAGAGCCTCGACTTGTAGAGGCAGGACGCGGTCTGCCAACTCAATCAACCGCTCAGAACCAGGGAATAACTTGGTTCGAAAATCTGTCAAGATTCCAAATGCAAATACATCGATGCCAAGTTCGTCTACTACACGCGCTAGTTGTTCAATATGTGCTCTCTCGAAAAACTGTGTCTCATCACAAATGACGTACTCAATCTTCCTACCGGTCTTCTTCTCGCTCACAATGTAATCGTAGATATTAAAGTCGGGACTAACTTCGTGCGCTGTAGCCTGTAAGCCCAAGCGGCTTGTGATGACTCCCGTACCGCCACGATCGCGATTGGTCAGGATCAATCCTTCGAGGCCACGACTCTTGCGGTTATGTGCTGTCTGCAGTGCAAGGGTGGATTTACCACTATCCATCGTTCCGCAGTAATAAATCATCTCGGCCATGCGAGAAAATTAGCGTATAACCATTAGAAGATTGGTTATTGGACTAAGTTACGTCTGTGACGGCACCGACAGCAGAGCGCGTCGACCGCGCGAAGTGGAGTCTGCGAGCCACCTTCTTCTTTATGGGAGTCGCGGTCGCAGCCACCTCTGCTCGCTTTGCAGAGATCAAAGGACACACGCACAGCTCCGATGCCATCTTCGGCTACTGCATCATGGTCGGAAATCTGGGCTCCATCTTCGGCAACTTCTTCGGCACCCAGTTGAGCCGCAAAATCGGAACGCGCCGTACCGCCCAGCTCATTATGTGCGGAGTTGCCGGATCACAAATTGCATATGGATTTGTTAATCAAATATGGGAGATCCCACTCGTTGCATTTGTCGCGGGCGCTAGTTATTCACTAATGAACATCGCCTGCAACTCGCAAGGATCCATGGTGCAGGAAAGCGTCGGCAGATCCTTAATGCCCTCTTTCCATGGCTCTTGGTCGGTTGGCGCCTGCACTGCATCCTTTGCCGCAGGAGCCATCGCGAAATATGTTCCAGTTGAGTGGCATCTACTCGGCAACTCTTTGATCGCTCTCTTTGGCTGCCTGGTAGTTTCGCGAGCGCTCCTACCAATCTCCGTCGACCGCCACGATGCGGCAATCAATTCGGATGTGCCTCACAACTTGGCAATTCCTATCGAGATCAAGAACTTCATCTGGATGGTCGCAATCGGCTCGTTCCTCGCGACGATCGCTGAAGTATCTGTAGGTGATTGGTCATCTATCTACCTCAAAGAGGATCTCCACATACCTATTGGGATCAATACTTTGGGTTACACCTGCTTCGTCTTGGCCCAAATTCTGGGCCGCTTCTCCGTGGGGCGGTGGATCGATCTGTATGGAATTCCGCGGGTGATCCGGGTTGGTGGCTTGCTTGGCGGATCTGGTTATCTAATAGGGCTGATCATCGCCAACATTGAACGGGCCAATCACCGCTACACCGCGCTAGTAATAATGTGTATCGCTTACGCAATCTTGGGATTTGGCGTAGCCCCTATGCCACCGTCGTATGTATCCGTCGCTGGAAGTATTCCAGGAATTCCCACAGCGCGAGCGCTCACACGTCTTGCGGTAATCGCTTCGACGGGATTCTTGGTTGGCAGATTTACGATTTCTAGCCTCGCAGGGCTATTTGGTCTACCCACGGCCTTGCTCTTTCCCGCCACCGCACTAATTGGCAGCGGGATTCTCGCTCACTACTTAGATATCAAGCGGCTGAAGAGCAGTAATTAACCATTCTTGGAAGGAGCGGGAGGAGTTGGAGCTGCGCTTCCGGCACCTGCACCTAGACCAGAGAGAAACTGTTGCAGCTCTTGACCCAGCTGAGTTGAATTTAAATTAGATCCTCCGCCATTAGAAGAACCACCATTTGCACCGTTTAGAAGTTGGCTCAGAGTTCCGGCTAAATTCCCACCGCTAGTGCTGTCAGGTTGAACTTGATAGCGGCCATAACCACCGTCATCAAAGCCGCGACCAAATCCGCGATCGTGCCCGTGTCCACTAACACCAACTAGCAGGATGAGTGTTCCGAGTGCTACCCAAGCCAGCGTTCCGATAGCGCCAATCCAGATGGCGGCGGTAGCGAATGCCGATCCTGACTTGGTGTGCTCTGACTTATCGATCTCGCTCTTTGCGCGAATTCCCAGGATCAACCCGACGAATGGAACAAATAGGCTAAGTACAAAGGCAATAACCGAAGTATGGGTGGCCTCTTGTAACTGAATAATCTCCTTGCGATCTTCCTCTTCCAGCATTGGAAATCCCCTCAAAATAGATGCGCGCGATTCGGGCACATAAGTATCACATCATCAGCGCCGAGCGATGCGAGCGCCCCCGTTAGAGTGCTCCTGTGAATATTCTTAGTCTTATTGAGCCTCATGGCACCGAGTTCATCGCTGAGGGCGAGCGCCACGGTAAGGCCAGCTCCCTTTTCTGGCCGTGGGCGGCTGGAAATGTCTCCTTACTCGCTCTCTCCTACGGCTCCATCTTCCTGGGCTTTGGAATTTCATTCTGGCAGGCAACCTGGGCGGCCATAATCGGCACAGTTGGTTCCTTCATCCTTGTCGGGGTGAGTTCAATTGCAGGAAAGCGCTCCAACGCGCCAACCATGACGCTTTCGCGGGCGGCGTTCGGAGTGAAGGGCAATGTCTTACCTGGCCTGCTCTCCTATCTCGTCTTTGTCGGCTGGGAGACCGTTCTTGTCTCGCTAGCAACGCTGGCCGCACAAACAATCTTCGCCCGCGTCGGCCATGTAAATCACAACGTCGCCGGCATTCTCGGATTCATCGTGGCGGCAGGGCTGACCATATTTGGCGGCGTCTTAGGTTTTGCAACCATCATGCGGTTACAGCGCTGGCTCACCCTGGCCACGATCGTACTTACTGTTGGATACATCGCACTGACTATTCATAAGATCAACTGGCATGCGGTGCAATCAATCCACTCCGGTAGCCGCTCTGGGTTCATTGGAGCGATGATCTTTGGCATCACTGGAATTGGTCTGGGATGGGTTAACTCCGCGGCTGACTATTCAAGGTACTTACCGCGCAAGACCTCAAGTGGCAGCGTAATTTTCTGGACCGTCTTCGGCTCATCCATCGTCCCTATCATTCTTGTCATTTATGGGGCGCTCCTTGCCGGTTCATCCAAGAGTTTGGGAGATGCCGTCGCCTCTGATCCCATCGGCGCGCTCACGACGATTCTGCCCACCTGGTATTTGATTCCCTTCGCAGTTGTAGCGATCTTGGGGCTAGTTGGTGGAGCAATTCTCGACCTGTACTCCTCCGGTATCACCCTGGTCTCCATTGGATTGCCAGTAAAGCGCCACGTGGCGGCTTCTATCGACGCGACGATCATGCTGGTTGGAACAATGTATTTTGTCTGGATCGCACCGAACTTCACCACACCCTTCCAAGGTTTTCTCATCACCTTGGGTGTGCCGATCGCGGTCTGGTCGACAATATTTGTCGCCGATATTTTGCTGCGCAAGGTTGATTACGCCGAATCTGAACTCTTCTCAACGACCGGGCGCTATGGCATATATAACGTGCGCTCCATCGGACTAGTCATCTTTGGAACCGTTGTCGGCTGGGGATTGGTCACAAACCCTCTCGCGTCGTGGCTCTCGTGGCAGGGCTACTTTATGGGCTTGATCGGCGGCAAGAGCGGAGCGTGGGCTGGGGCCAACGTCGGGGTAATAGTGGCCCTAGTTATAGGCTTTGTCGGACACATTCTTTTATCTCGCACCAGTATTAAAAAGCAGGAGGCGCACAATGGCTGATTCCAGTTTCGATATTGTTTCAGAGGTCGACCACATGGAGGTCGACAATGCTTACAACTCTACGGATCGCGAAATCTCAACACGTTTCGATTTTAAAAATACCGGCACCTCAATCGTTAAATCCGGCGAGAAGTACAACATCGAGGCGGACACCGAAGATCGCGCGAAAGCGGCGCTTGAAGTTTTCAAAGATAAATTGATCAAGCGTGGAGTTTCGCTCAAGCATCTTGATGCTTCAGAGCCACAACTCAGCGGCAAGATATACAAGATCTCTACAACCTTTAAAGAGGGCATCAAGACAGAGGATGCAAAGAAGATTGCAAAGCTCTTGCGCGATGAAGGTCCCAAGTCACTGAAAACCCAGATTCAAGGGGAAGAACTCCGCGTCAGCAGCAAGAGCCGCGATGATCTACAGATCGCCATTCAGATTGTGAAAGACCACCCGTGGGAGTTCTCCGTGCAATTTCAGAATTACCGCTGATTGCGAGATATGAAGAGTTATAAAGTCGGTCTTACGCTTGGAATTGGTGCTTATTTAACGTGGGGGTTATTTCCTCTTTATTGGCCGCTCCTTGAACCGGCAAACTCCATCGAGATCGTCGCGCACCGCGCGGTATGGACTTTTGTATTCTGTATCGCCCTCTTGCTCTATACGGGAAAGTTGCGCTCCACATTCGCCTTGCTAAAAGAGAGGCGGATTGTTCTACGCCTCCTCGTCTCAGCGGTCTTGATCTCCATCAACTGGTTGGTTTACATCTGGGGAGTTAATCACGGTCATGTTGTGGAGTGCGCACTTGGTTACTACATCAACCCACTCATCATTATCGCCTTCGGGGTCTTCCTCTTAAAAGAGAAGATGCGCCGCTTACAATGGATCTCGGTAGCGATCGCTTCGCTCGGGGTCATCGTCTTAGCGATTGACTACGGAAGGCCACCGTGGATAGCGATCGCACTCGCCACTTCCTGGGGTAGTTACGGTCTAGTTAAAAAACAGTTGGGCCTGGGAGCTTTAGAGGGTTTGGCAATTGAAACCACCCTCTCGCTCATCCCGTATGGTGGCTATCTCATCTGGCTTGCTCATAATGGAACCGGTCAATTTGGACACAAGTTCGGTCTCACGACCCTACTCATCTTGGCAGGAGTTGTAACTGCAATCCCTCTCTTGATGTTCAACGGCTCAACAAATCGTTTGAAATTTACGATTATTGGATTGTTGCAATACATCACTCCTACTGTGCAATTTCTTATTGGAGTTTTGATCCGCCACGAGGCGATGACCACGGGACGTTGGATCGGATTCTTGATTGTGTGGGGTGCGCTCTTCACCCTTGGTTACGACCTCGTTAAATCAGGAAGTTCTGGTAATAATAGTTTCGCAGAGTTCGACTAAAGCTCGCTTAGCGGCTCCATCGGGCAGGCTCTTCAACTCTAATTGGGCTTCATCAGCATACTTGTGGAGTAGCGCTCTTGACGCCGCCATCGCAGTGTGGGTGCGGAGCTTCTTCAGAGTATCTGCAACGATCGACTCATCGGTGATGGGTGCGGAGAGAATTGTTTTTAACTCTTGATCAGTGGGGTCATCTGACTCTAAAACGAAGAGCGTTACCAAGGTCGGAACACCTTCGCGGAGATCGGTACCCGGCGTCTTTCCGCTCTCGTTTGATTCAGAGGCGATATCAATAACGTCATCGGCAAGTTGAAATACAACTCCGATCTTCTCGCCAAAACGCGTCAAAGATTCAACGATTTCGGGAGTTGCACCCGAGAGAAGCGCCCCAAAACGCGCCGAAGTAGCAATCAACGATCCCGTCTTATCAGCTACAACGCTGAGGTAGTGATCCAACATCGATAGGCCAACGGTTGAACCCTGAGTCTCGGTGATCTGTCCGATGACGAGTCGCTCAAAAGTACGAGCCTGTAGCCGAACCGCTTCGGGCCCCAAATCAGCTAATAGATCCGATGCTTTTGCAAAGAGGTAGTCACCGGTGAGAATTGCCACGGTGTTGTTCCAGCGCGCATTTGCGCTCTCAACGCCGCGCCGTAGTGGCGCTTCATCCATCACATCATCGTGGTACAGGGTTGCAAGGTGGGTTAGTTCGCAGACCACTGCCGCTTCAATAATCTCTGGACGTTTTGGATCCCCAAATTGGGCTGCAAGTAAGGCGAGCAATGGTCGCAGCCGCTTGCCTCCGGCCTCCACCAGATGCCTCGAGGTTTCAATAACAAGGGGGTAGTCGCCTTGAATCTGCTTGCGAAGTAGATCCTCCACGCGCTTCATGTCGGAGCGGATGGAGAGTTCTAGCTTTACGTCGAGGTGCGGAATTCCAAATGCCATAAATTACTGCGCAGCCTTGAAGGCGATATGGACCGCGACGATTCCAAATGTGAAATTCTGCCAAGCTACTGTTTCCCAACCTGCGCTCTTGATCTTCTCGGCCAATTGCTCTTGTGTCGGCCAAGCTTGGATGGATTGCGCAAGATAAATATAGGCATCGGGATTTGAAGATAATTTGCGCGCCAACTTTGGAAGCAAGTTCATCAGGTACTTCATATAAATAGTGCGGAACAAATTATTGGTTGGATGTGAAAACTCAACCACAACCAAACGGCCACCTGGCTTGGTAACACGCAACGCCTCTTGCAGAGCCTTATTCACGTCATTGGTGTTGCGCAACCCAAATGAGATTGTCGTGACATCAAATTCATCGGAAGTAAATGGAAGGTTGAGCGCATCAGCCAAAGTAAAGGGGAGATCTGGGTGGCGCTTCTTGCCCGCGTCCAACATGCCTTGCGAGAAGTCGGCAGGGATAACAGCTGCACCAGCATCGGCAAGAGGTCGGCTCGAAGAGCCAGTGCCTGCTGCGATATCGAGGATCTTCATTCCGGCCTTTGGCGCAATAATGGCTGTCGCCTTGCGACGCCACGCCTTGGTTTGACCGAGGCTCAGAAGATCGTTCATGAAGTCGTAGCGCTTAGCGACGCCATCGAACATGGAGGCGACCTCTTCAGGCTCCTTATTGAGATCTGCTGACTTACTCACGCGTACATTCTTGCGATAGTAGGCTGGTAAAACAACTTCAAACCAGACTCACGCGGGTGTATGGTGCAGGCTCGAAGGAGAACCAAATGTCGATTTCATCAACCGCAACGCTGCGCGGTGCCTTAATTGCTCGTAGCACCATGGCCACCAAGATTGCACTCGTTGCTGGAGGCGCCGCCTTTCTTGCACTCATGGCGCAAATCTCGATCGCAGTGCCTGGTTCACCAGTGCCTGTCACAGGACAGACTCTCGGCGCACTCTTGCTGGGAAGCGCCTACGGCGCATCACTTGGTTTTACAACATTTGCTACCTACCTGATCGTTGGCTTCTTAGGCGCGCCAGTATTTGCCTCGGGGGCGCATGGACTCTCGCGAATTACCGGAGCTACAGGTGGTTATCTCGTTGGAATGTTACTAGCGTCACTTATCACCGGTTACTTAGCTGGTCGCAAGTGGGATCAGAAGATTGCAACCGTTATTCCCACAATGCTCCTGGGCGATGTCATCATCTTTGCGGCTGGCCTTATCTGGCTCCATCACTCTATCCACGCCAATTGGGCCACAACCTACAAGCTGGGTTTCTCCCCCTTTATCCTCGGCGAAGTGATCAAGATCGCAATCGCTAGTACCACCATGCCGACGCTCTGGCGTTTTGTGCCAAAAGAATAAAGGTACTTAACTTACGCCTATGGCGTTGCGTATCACCACCGAATTACTTGGGGATCATCCTCGCCTCAGTGAGATTACAACTCACCTTCCCTTAACTGCGAGTTGGATTCGTGGCGCCGATGGATTTATCGCATTTGGGAAATATAAGAGCCATACGGTGCAAGGTAAGAAGCGCTTCGCCGAAGCCTCCGCCTGGTGGCAGAACGAACTCTCGCAATTAGAAATCAAGAACAATGTGCACGGCGTCGGAACTGGTCCAATCATCTTCACCTCATTCTCCTTCTCCGAAGATCAA
Organism: Candidatus Nanopelagicaceae bacterium; assembly: GCA_036726125.1. Lineage (GTDB taxonomy): Bacteria > Actinomycetota > Actinomycetes > Nanopelagicales > Nanopelagicaceae > PALSA-747. The sequence continues at coordinate 30,259 of DAIMCZ010000006.1, read as the reverse complement.
CCTTCGCTCCTTGTAATTCCTGAAATTGTTGTAGTTCAGAAGAATGGAAAGTCGTGGATCACCTGGATCGGCGACAAACAACCCGAATTGAGCGCGCGGGTGATTCCTAGCAGCGGATTGAGTTTGCAGTGGGAGAACGGCGCACTGACAGATAGTGAGTGGTCAGGCGCGGTTGAAGAATCTGTTTCGCGCATTAAAGCCGGCAATCTCGAAAAAGTTGTCCTCGCCCGTGATCTCGTTGCGAAGTCTGACAAAGTAATAACACCAGCGGCGCTCATTCAATCACTCGAAAGTGAGTATCCATCTACCTGGCTCTTCCTCGTAGAAAACCTCATCGGTGCCACTCCAGAACTGCTGGTGCGCTTAAGCAAATCACTAGTGACTTCAAGAGTTTTGGCAGGAACTATTCGCCGTACCGGTGATGAAGAGCGCGACTTTGCCTTAGCAGGCTCTCTCGCTAAATCTTCTAAGGATCTGGAGGAGCACGAATACGCCGTGCGCTCGGTAGCTGAAGCCTTGGAGCCTTTCGCGTCTTCAACCAACGTTCCAGACGCACCTTTCGTCTTACACCTGCCAAATGTCATGCACCTTGCAACTGATGTCACCGGGGTCATAAATGACACTGCCTCGAAGGTAGATATATTCAAATTGGTGGCCGCACTTCATCCATCGGCTGCTGTTTGCGGAACTCCAACGGATGTGGCGCGAGAGCTGATCAGTGAGCTGGAAGCGATGAATCGCGGACGATACGCCGGACCCGTCGGTTGGGTAGATGCCCATGGAGATGGCGAGATGGGAATTGCACTGCGCTGTGGCGAGATTGCCGAGGATCAACTTTCGATTCGACTCTTTGCAGGTTGCGGAATCGTTGCGGGATCTAGCGCGCAAGAGGAGTTAGCGGAGAGTCAGGCTAAATTGCTCCCGATGCGCAGCGCGCTGACCAGACTCTGAGTAACTTCTTTTAGGGAGGCCGCATTGCTCTCCCGGTCCGGCACTTCTACCACCACAAAATTTAAACCCAGTGATTGATGGACAATTGAGTGGAGCAGATCGGTGCTGTTCTTTACCTTTGTAACGCTCCCTCCAAATCCTTGAATTACCCGTTCTAAATCCAAGTTATGTGGCGTCGCGAATATCTTCTCAAACCCCTCGACTCCTGATTGCGGCAAGGTATTGAAGATTCCCCCACCGTTATTATCGATAACAAAGAGCGTCAGATTTGCAGAAGTTGGGTTGGCCAGCGCTGAGATATCGTGGAGGAAGGTGATATCTCCGAGGATGGCATATGAACGCTCGAACTTCTCCGCTATTCCAAATGCGGTTGAGATATTTCCATCGATCCCAGCTAAACCTCGATTGGCGAAGGTGTGAATTCCGCTGCGCGGCACAGCGAAGGCCTCGATGTCGCGCACCGGACGACTGCTTCCGATAAAGAGTGCCGAGCCCTCGGGCAAAGCCGCTGTGATGGATGCGATTGCCGCCTGTTCAGACCAATCAAGGTGGAGTACATCTCGCGCTTGGGTAGAGATCGCTCTCCATCTATCGAGCCAGACCGAGTCTTTTTCGCAGGAACCATCAGGGAAGTTTGCAAATACTCTAGAAGCGCTGCGATCTGTATCAACGGTCAGAGTACGTGGATCGATCACCACGACCTCTTCGCACTCCTTTATAAATGTGTTGATACTCCGTGAAAGAGTCGTGCGGCCGACCACGACGATTTGATCTGGTCGGAGCATCGCGCGGATATCGGGATCGGTGAGAAGTAGCGCAGCGTGGGCGATCGCTTCTGGGAATGAGAGCGGATCCTCGGCGATAACGGGCCAACCTAATGAGTTAGCAAAGAGAGAGATTGCAGCAGGATCAAAACCGGCTCGATCATGTCCAACAATCAGCAGACCGCGCCGCGCTGGAGAGAAGAGTTCTTGAGCCTTGGAAAGTTCTAACTCCAAAGCTTTCGGTGCCAACCCAGCCAACCAATCGCTGCGATCATCACTGAGTAGCGGCTCATCAAATTGAATGTTGAGATGGACTGGTCCACTTCTTAACACTTCGGAAACGTTTATGGCCGAGGCGATATCGACAGTTTCAATGGGGGCAAGCAACCCGACCTGCAAGGTTGTCTGATTAGCTCCCGTGCGTCGTAGATGTGCAGGACGATCTGCGGTTAAGAAGAGCAATTTATTTGCGGAGTGGTAGGCCTCGAGTGCGGCCGGATGGTAGTTGGCAACTGCGGTTCCACTTGTGCAAATCAAAGCGACGTAGGTATCCGACGCCTTGCTCAATCCGAGTGCAAAGAAGGCAGCACCCCGCTCATCAATTCGCACATGGAGATCCATCAGCCCTGCCTGCTCTGCTTCATAGAGGGCAATGGAGAGCGGGGCGTTACGAGAACCAGGAGAGAGCACAAAGTCTGCAACCCCCGCCTCAATTAACTGGCGAACAATGCTGCGAGCAAGGGTCGTTGAATTCATTAACCCTGCCCTTCCATTAATTCCAACACTCTTAGGATACGTTGCTTCCAGAATGCGGTGCGCTCTGGAGTAGCGAGGTACCTCTCAAAACCAATTGGCTCGCGACGCTCTACCGCGAGAAAGCCATCTGAAACCAGACTCGAGGGGGTAGATGTATCACTTTCAAGCAGTGCGACAGTCCCGAGGCCACAGGCGTAGTTAAATCCCGAGAATGAGGCTGCGAGAGCCAGGCCGTGCGAAATCCCTATTCCGGTCTCAAGCGCACTTGAGATGACAACTGGGAGTCCCACCTCTTCGGCAATTCTGTGCGCCGCAACAAATCCACCGACGGGCTGCCACTTCACAATCGCAATATCCGCGTAATGAGAGAATGTAGAAAATTCTGCGCTCAGGTTCTTTCGAATAGATTCATCGACTGCGATAGGGATTGCAATATCGTTCTTGATCTCCGCAAGATCGCCCAGCGATATGCAGGGCTGTTCTACGTAATCAAAGACCTTTCCAAAGCGAAGGTGGTACTCGAGCAGGTTAGTGCGCGCCTGTTCGGCACCCCACCCACCATTAACATCGAGGCGGATGCGCAACTCTGGATTGCAGTTGAGGGCCTCCTCAACCATTAAAGCCCCTTTTTCAAAGTCATCGACTTTTATCTTTACAGTTGTGCTTCCGGGAAAGCGCGCGAGGATTTCGCGAACGTGCGTTGGTTCAACCATAGGAAGGGTCGCATTTATTGCGACTCGACTTCGGAATAACTTCGGCCAAGGTGTGTTAGCAGCCTCTTGTGCGGCGCGCATCCAAGTAGCGGCTTCTTGATCGTCATACTCTAAAAATGGACTGAACTCACTCCACCCTTGTGTCCCGCGAAAGAGAGCGACCTCGCGGGTAGTGATACCGCGAAACTTATTGCGCAGCGGTATCGCAAGGACCAGAAGATCCGGACAGTACTCGTCTAACATTTTTAGGGGCGGCGTGGAAATTTATTGAAATCAGGCTCGCGCTTCTCCTTGTAGGCATCGCGGCCCTCTTGACCTTCTGCAGTTAAATAGAAGAGCAGGGTTGCATCACCAGCAAGTTGCTGCACACCGGCAAGACCATCGTCGGCTGCATTAAGCCCAGCTTTCAAGAGGCGCAGCGCCATTGGTGAGTGACGTAACATCTCACGGCACCAAGAAACGGTTTCGGCCTCTAGCTCCGCAATTGGAACTACGGTGTTGACTAGTCCCATATCAAGTGCCTCTTGCGCATCGTATTGGCGGCACAGGAACCAGATCTCGCGCGCCTTTTTCTGACCGATGTGAGCCGCAAGAAGTCCGGCTCCATATCCGCCATCAAAGGAGCCGACCATAGGTCCAGTCTGACCAAACTTTGCATTGTCGGCAGCAATCGTAATGTCACAAACGACATGTAATACGTGGCCCCCTCCGACCGCCCAACCAGCAACCATCGCAACGACAGGCTTTGGTAAGCGGCGAATTTGAATCTGCAAGTCAAGAACGTTGAGGCGACCGATCCCCTTCTTGCCGAGAGCGTCGCTTCCGATATATCCATCATCTCCACGAACGTTAATGTCACCGCCAGAACAGAATGCTTCACTGCCCGCACCCGTAAAGATAATTACTCCGACGGACTCATCATCGCGCGCCAATTCAAAGGCGTCTTGCAGTTCGCTTAGCGTCTCGGGACGAAAGGCATTTCGAACCTCGGGGCGGTTGATCGTGATCTTGGCCATGCCATCGCCAACCTGATAAATAATGTCTTTAAATCCTTCGCCGCCGGCACCGACCTGCCAATCAGGAATTACTCGGCTCCCGACTTCACGCTTAAACGGCTTGCTCACACAATCTCCTTATGGTCCCGGCTCTGCGCTGCTATTTCACTTCCAGTATTTCGTTCCAAGCAGATAGCCTACGGGGGCTATGGTAAATAAGTCACCGCGAGAGCTATTAGAAGTTCCCTCTGCGTGGTCTATCCCACAACTTATGGACTCCCTGGCCGCTGCGTTGCATGGAGAAGGACCAGCCTTGGCCTTTGCGCCTTCCCGATTTAACTCCGTCCCAGAGAATGTCGCTGTAGTTATACCAACCAGCGGCTCTAGCGGCGCACCTAAAGAAGTCGCTCTCTCCGCGGCGGCGCTCCGGGCCAGCGCCAGATCTTCCAACAAATACTTGCAGGCACAGAGCGGTGATTCCTGGTCGCTAGTACTTCCAACCAATCACATCGCCGGGGTGAATGTTTTAGTGCGTGCACTGGAGCTAGGTTCCAAAATAGTTGAATCTGATTATCAGTTCACAGCACTCGTCCCTACCCAACTCTTCCGCGCCCTCAACGAGGGAGGCGAGCTCTTAGCGAAATTGCAGAGCGCTAAGGCAGTTTTGGTTGGAGGCGCTGCGACTCAGGAAGAACTTTTAGAGAGAGCGACTGACGCGAAGATTAACGTCGTGACCACTTATGGCATGTCAGAGATGAGTGGCGGGTGTGTATATGACGGCCACCCACTAGAAGGCGTAGAAATTGATATTCGTGTAGATGGCCGCATTGCGCTTCGAGGAGCGATGCAAGCGGAGTGCTACCTAGGGGTTGCCGAACCGCTATCCGACGCAGGTGGTTGGTTCTTAACGAACGACGCAGGTGCTCTCGTGGATGGAAAATTAGTAGTCACCGGCCGCATCGATGATCAGATTATTTCCGGTGGCGAGAAGATCTCCTTGAGCGCTATCGACTACTTCCTCAACACAAATCTGGAGAATGAATATATGAGTTGTGCCATACCCAGCGCGGAATGGGGTCAACAACTCTGCTTAGCAAGTTCTAGCCGGATTGACGAGAGCACGATCTCGGAATTGCTGCGCGAGAGATTCGGCAGACATGCGGTGCCCAAATTATTCTTAAGTGAGATCGAACTACCTCGCACAAGTATCGAGAAGGCTGACAGGAAGAGATTGGCCCAAATGTTTGAGATGATACGACCATGAATCAGAAGAATATTTGGGTGGCTGGTGCGCGCCCGCGTACTCTTCCTGCTGCAATCTCGCCAGTTCTCGTTGGAACGGCTCTCATTCGTCGCGACCATCATTCGATTAATTATCTCAATGCGATTCTTGCTCTCTTGGTGAGTCTCCTGCTGCAAGTCGCAGTCAATTACTCCAATGACTATAGCGACGGCATTCGAGGGACAGATGACAATCGCGTCGGTCCTGTTCGCCTGGTGGCTAGTGGGCTGGCGAGCGCCAAATCGGTAAAGCGCGCTGCCTTTCTCTGCTTCGCGGCTGCTGGAGTGCTCGGCCTTATCCTCTCGATCCGTGTCTCCTGGTGGCTGGTCCTTGTCGGTGCCATAAGCATTTTGGCAGCTTGGACTTATACAGGTGGAAAGAAGCCTTATGGTTATTCTGGCTTCGGTGAGGTCTCTGTATTTATCTTCTTTGGAGTTGTAGCAACTGTTGGAAGTTACGTCGTGCAATCGCATCGCATCACCTGGCAGAGTTTTCTCGTTTCGATTCCCGTCGGAGCGCTCTCTTGTTCACTCCTTGCTATCAACAATCTGCGCGACCTTCCAAAGGATTCACTCGTCAGTAAGCGCACTCTGGCGGTTCGTCTTGGAGATAAGCGAGCGCGTCAGATGTTTATTGGGCTGCTTGTTCTCGCCCACGGTGCGGCACTTTTTGCAGCCTTCATCACACCCTGGACGCTGGTCACTGCAGCCTTCATTCCCTTCACACTGCAGATCGTCAAAGGGATTCGCGCTGGGGCGCAAGGTCGCGAGTTGATCCCAATGTTGGGGCAGATCGGCAAATTGCAACTCTTTATCTCGCTCTCGCTGGCAATCGCTCTTCTGATTTAGCGAGTAAACTCAAACCCATGTTGGATGTACTAATTGTTCTCGGTGGCCTCGCGCTATGGCTTTTTGGTCTTATCGATTGCGCACGCACCGATCAAGAGCGCGTCCGCAATCTCCCTAAGTGGGCATGGCTCATCATCATTATCTTCTTCGGCTCACTCGGAGCAATCGCTTGGCTGGCGGTAGGACGTCCAAAAACTTCATCGCGCCCGCGGATGCGCCCGGGTCGGATAATTCCACCCGATGACAATCCGGAGTTCCTAAAGCAGATTTAGATCTTACAAACCTGAATAGGTATGTAACCCGGTTCCCCAAATATTGACCCAGATGTAATTAAAGAGGAATGTCGAGCCGGCAAAGATACATAACCAGGCTGCGCGGCGACCACGCCAACCCACGGTGACTCGGGCATGGAGATATGCCGCGTAAGCAACCCAAGTGATAAAGGCCCAAGTCTCCTTGGGGTCCCAACTCCAGTACTTACCCCAGGCTGACTCCGCCCAAATCGCACCAGCGATAACTGCGAATGTCCATAAAGGAAATACAAAGGCGACCAAGCGATAGGAAAGTTGATCCAAATTCTCTAGAGAAGGAATCTTCTCCGCCCACTGCGGGCGTCCGCCCCGCTTCTCGTACTTCTCCATCAACAGATAAGTAGCGGCAACTAAGTTAGCGACCAGGAATACCCCGCCAGAGATAATCGCAGCTAAAACGTGGATCGCTAGCCACGGAGATTTGAGCGCTGGAACCAGCGGAGCACTTGGGCGATAAAGCACCGTGATAGCTGTACCCAAGGTGAGCAATACAGAGATCGATACAGGTAGACCGAGCCAGCGCACCTTGTATTTCACATAGGCAAAGAGAAATGCCCCTGTCAGCATGAAAGCTCCCGTGATGGAGAACTCATACATATTTCCCCAGGGCACACGGTGAGCAGAGAGGCCGCGAGTTAAATCGGCGATCCCTAAAATAATAAATCCGAGAACCATCATCGCGGTGCCGAGCCGTCCAGCGCGCGCGGTCTTATTAAGATCGAACTCAGTGCGATCGTGACCCTCTACATTTTTTACAGACCAAGAAACTTCATATGTGTGAGCAAAGAAAGCGATAGTGAAGATCGCCAAACATGCGTAGATCGCGCCATTTGAAAAATAGGCGAGGTTTGTTGATGTCACGCAGCACCTCCCTTACTTTCGTCGAGCGCTCGCGCCAGCGCTACTAATTCTTCTTCCAGTCCAGGGATTCCATTCTTGGCAAGACCCGCAATTTCAACATCATTACCCACCTTTACCCAAATTCGGCGCTGGCGTGTGAAGAGTGATATCAGTAACCCCAAGATCGCAAAGATAGCCCCATACAAGGCATAAAGTTTCCCAGGATCATCGACAATCTGCAGGTTGACCCAATCTCGCCAGCCATCGAATGTGATGGATCCGACACCGAAGTCATATGTGCTTCCCAGGGTCAGTGCTTTCAAGCCGATCTTCGCCATCTTTGAAGTATCGAGAGAGTAAACGGATTGCGGATTTCCGCTATCGAGCCCCAGATTGCCTTCCCACGCAGATAAGACGAGACGCGGATCGAGCACCTCTGGATAGGTGGAGAAGATTCCGCGCTTCGCGCTGCTACCTGCAGTAGGAATAAAGGAGGCGATAAAGCCGATCTGTGGCGTCATATCCGGAATTTTGATCGCACCCAGTGAGCTCAAATTGCTATCTTGGGGAAGGAAGATCACGGGGCCCTGGAAGGTGATGTGGCCGCTCTTATCGCGCACCGTCACGATCGGTGAGTAGCCATTTGCCTGTAGATAGACCTTGGTACTTCCAGATGTCCAAGGTTTATTTACCTTGATAACAACGGTTTTCGGGGTTGAACCAACTGGGTTCGCAATCTGCGTGGTCAGCACATAATTGCTGGGCTGACTGGTGACAGGGTCGTAGGTTGCAGCAAAATTTGTAACGGTGAGAGAGAAGGGAATCAGCGAGCCCTGCCCTTGAAACTTTCCGTAATTAATATTGTCATACGAGGTCGGCGTATTTATAAATCTATCCCCGACATTCAATATTGCCTCGCCCTTCATTCCAAAGAGCGATCCGAGTGCCACGCCTACCAAAATTAGAATCAGCGAAAGATGAAAGAGCAGGTTGCCAGTTTCACGACCATATCCCTTCTCAGCAGAGATTGAGTTCTCTTCTATCCGGATACGAAAGCGGTGGCGCTTTAGCCAGGTGGCGGCGGTTGCCAACGCTAGATCGGGATCCGCCGCAACGATGCGATATCCCTCCATCCGATCCAGATTGCGCGGAGTCAGTGGCGGCTTCTTTCCGATCGCTGCTAAATGATGGAAGGTGCGCGGCAGGACGCAACCGATGAGCGATATGAAAAGTAAAAGGTAGATCGCGCTAAACCAAGGAGAGGCGTAGACGTTGAAGAGGTGGAGACGGTCCATCCACTTGGCGAGAGTCGGGTCAGATTTGAAGTAGGCGTCAACGCGCTGCGGATTCTGGTTGCGTTGGGGGAAGAGCGAGCCTGGAATAGCCGCAACACCAAGGAGCATTAACAAGATGAGTGCTGTGCGCATGCTGGTTAGTTGGCGCCAAGCCCAGCGCAGTAAACCGATAAAGCCGATATCTGGCACGGTTGCTTTTGTCTCGCTCATCAGACCACCGGCACAAAACTAGAGATACTGCCGCGCAGCGAGTTAATCAAGTGGCCCCAGAGACCAGTTGCCTGTAGGAATCCGATGATGATCAAGAAGACACCGCCTGAGATCGTTAACCAATTTCCATGCTTAGAAATAAAGCGGCGCAACTTCTGCGATTGATCAAAGAATAGACCGACCGCAATAAATGGAACACCGATTCCAAAGCAATACCCCACGCTCAATATTGCTCCGCGCAGCGCGCTCGAACTTTGGAATGAAAGCGCTTGCACCGCGCCTAACGTTGGGCCGATGCAGGGTGTCCACCCTAGGCCGAAGAGAAATCCCAGAAGTGGAGCTCCTAGGAGTCCAGCGTTCGACTTCCACTGTGGCTTGAAGGAGCGATAGAACTTTTGATTGAAGAGAAAGATCGTTCCCATACCCATTGTAAGAATTCCTAGGACGATCTGTAGCCAATGTGTTCCACTGGAGATCTTCGCACCCAGTGATCCAAAGAGCGCCCCATAGCTAATAAAGAGGACCGAGAAGCCCGATACAAAGAGAATCGCGCCGAGCGCTGTTCGCCCCTTGTTCTTAACATCGGTCATCCCTGCTGAGTAGGCAAGGTAGCCAGGAACCAGAGGTAGTACGCACGGCGAGAAGAAGGAGATCAAGCCGGCAATCACCGCAACGAAAAGCGCTAACAAGACATTTCCGTTAAGAACCTGATGGACGAAGAAGTTATGCATGCGGTGGATCTTTCAAAACCTTACCGATTAAATCCGAAAGCAGAGCGACGGTGACTTCTCCACTCACTCTTGCCGCCACATATCCATGTGCATCGATAATGAGCGTTGTTGGAATGGCATTTGGGACCAAAGAATTGCGGAATTTTGCGAGGACCGAATCATCGATAAAGGTTGGGTAATCCAACTTGAAACGTTTGGCGAACTCTTGCGCCGCCGAAACGTTATCGCGCGTCAAGACTCCCGCGAACTGAACTCCTTGTGACTTGTACTTAGTAGCAAAGTCAGAGAGGAGTGGAGCCTCCGCCCTACAAGGTGAACACCACGAGGCCCAGACATTGAGTACCGTGACTTTTCCTGTAGGGAGCGTCAGGTTCCCATCTGCCAAGGTTGCTCCGGAAAGAGTGGGAGCGGGCTTTCTGTCGGCTGGCTGTACATAGACCGCAACGCCATCCCCCGAGACGAAGGCGTTTTGATTTGCGGTGGAGAGCCCGCCGGTTGAACACCCAGTCAGCAGAAATAACGAGGCAAAGGTAATTACAACTAAGCGCTTCATTTCTTCTCCGGCAAGAGATGGCGTGCCGGCTCTGAGTAGCTGACTCCTTCAATATCCCCATTTGAGTCGAGGTGAAAACTAGTCACGGAGGCGAGAGTGCATTCGCGCTTGCGCGGATCGTGCATCATCCGGCGACCTTCAACTGCAGAGCGGAGAATCCAAATAGGTAACTGATGCGAGATTGCAAAGGCATCTCTCCCGTTGGCGGCATCACGCGCGGCAAAGAGCGCAGCGAGCATCCGCTCAACCTGCTGTTCGTATGGTTCTCCCCATGAAGGGACCCAAGGTCGGGTCAAATAACGCCATGACTTTGGATGGCGCAAGACCCCTGATCCCATCTCAAACTTTTTACCCTCAAATACATTTGCCGCCTCAATGAGATTTTCATTTGTGACGATCTCAAGGTTGTGCGCGGCCGCTAATGGACGTGCGGTTTCTTGTGCGCGCTGCAGTGGCGATGCAAAAACGGCACCCAGGTCGAATTGCCTTGACCACTCTGCGACCGTTTGCGCCATCTCCTGCCCGCGCTCCGAGAGATACCAACCGGGTTGGCGGCCGTAGAGGATCTTCTCGGGATTATGGACTTCTCCGTGTCGCAGGAAGTGAACGGTAGATGTCATGGAGTAAGCATAAAGGAGGCGCTCAATGGAGCCTGCGCGAGAGATTCACCAAGGGTGGCTAGGCTAGTGATATGGCGCTCACCCAGAAGCGAGTAGCTTTCTTTGATGTCGATAACACCTTGATGCGAGGCTCATCCCTCTTCTTTCTCAGCAAGGGGATGTATCAGAGAGGCTTCTTTACAAAGAAGGATATCTCCAACTTCGTGATGGCCAATTTAAGGTATCGACTCTCTGGTGTGGAGAATAAAGAGGAGATTGCGAAAATTCAGGGCGCCGCCTGTGAATTCTTCCGCGGGCATGAGGCCTCAGTTATCGAGAAAATGGGTATTGAGGTCTACGACGAGTACGTCTCCCCTGCTCTTTGGCAGGGAACTATTGAAATTGCAAACAATCACCTGGACCAAGATGAAGAGGTATGGCTCGTCACAGCAACCCCCAAGGATCTGGCAGATCTGATCGCCAAGAGGTTGGGATTCACCGGAGCGCTGGGAACAGTTGCCGAGGTTAAAGATGGCGTCTACACGGGAAAGTTGATCGGCCAACTCCTTCATGGTCCCAATAAAGCGGTCGCGGTCCGAGAGCTCGCTGCAGCGCAAGGCATAGACCTAGAAAACTCCTACGCCTACTCCGATAGCCATCACGACATCCCCCTCTTGCAAGCGGTGGGCAATCCCAGAGCTATCAACCCAGATACCCTGCTTCAGATTCATGCCCTACGCGAGAATTGGCCGATCTACGACTTTCGGCGGATGCGGGGACTCAAGAAGTTGGCCGCCCCTGCGCTCGGTCGCTTGGTCAAACTTGGCACCCTGCTCTCTCCAAGAAGTTGGCGGCGCGGCCGATAGCTAAAGCCCAGTAATGTAGGGCAGTTATGTCGAACTCAACCATCTCCTTCACCGAGGAGCTTCGCAACCGATCTGATGATGAGATCAAAGCGCTCTTTACGCTGCGCCCAGACCTCATCTCTCCAGTTCCGACAGATCTCATGGCCTTGGCCGCCCGCGCCAACTCGGCTCCCAGTCTGCTGCGCGCTCGTGAAGGCCTCGATAGGTTCCGTCTCGATATCTTGACCGCAATATGCACTCTCGAGGAGCCTGTCTCCCTCCATCAAATCATGAGCGTGACCACCAGCGAAGCGGTCGGCGCGGTCAACTCATTATGGGAACTTGCCCTGCTCTACCGGGATGGCGAGCGCTACCGGATCCCTACCAACGTGCGCACCCTGATCGGCGAGAATCCAGCAGGTCTCGGGGCAAAGAGCCAGAAACCTGTCGACTTCGCTCTCCTAGAAGCGGCGCCCAAAGGGGCAGTCGAAACTTTGCAGAAGATGGTCTGGGGACCTCCCAAGGGTCAGGTTGCCGATGTTAAGAAGGCGCCGCCTGCCATCAAGTGGCTTTTGGAGCAGAACTTTCTTATCCCATTTGATTCACAGACCGTGCTCCTGCCTCGTGAGGTCGCGATGCACCTGCGCGAAGGCAAGGTCTTTAAATCCCTGCAGCCGACTCAACCTGAAGTAGTAGGAGTTGCCCGCAAACAGAAGGCCGCCGATCTCGCCGCCATCGCCAATATTTCAACTTTTGTCCGTTGGGCCGAAGAGTTAGGCCATAACTGGTCCGATGAACCACCGACAGCGCTGCGCTCTGGAGGAGTTGGCGTTCGCGATCTCAAGAGGACTGCAGAGCATTTAGGAATTTCCGAGCCCTGCGCCGCATTTGTCGCAGAACTTCTCTATATCGGCGGACTGATTGTTATCGATACCGATGATCAAATACTTCCTACAAGCGCTTTTGATCTTTGGCTCACCAAAAGCATTGAAGAGCAGTGGCATGCACTCACCACTCTGTGGCTAGAGACCTCGCGCGTCAGTGGACTCATTGGTAAAGCAGATACAAAAAATATTGCTGCCCTCGGCCCCGAATTAGACCGCGGCGGAGTTTCTACTTTGAAGAAGGCGGTCTTGCGATTGCTCTTGGAACATCGTGAGATTGATCCCACTCTTGATTCGATGACAGCGACAATCGCGTGGCTGCTTCCGAGCCGAGTCAATCGCGATTACATCGAATGGATCTTGCGCGAAGCGGAGTGGTTGGGTCTCACGGGACAGGGCGCACTTTCGTCATTTGCTTCAGCGCTCTTACGACAAGAAGACCTTGGCATTGAGGCAGCTCTTCCAAAACCCGTTGACCATATTTTGATTCAAGCTGATAACAGCGCTATCGCTCCCGGGCCTCTCACTTTGGAGCTAGCCAATGCAATTGGAACTATCGCTGATATCGAGAGTAGAGGTGGCGCTAGCGTCTATCGCTTTAGCGAAGCCTCCATCCGCCGCGGATTAGACCATGGACAGACAGGCGACCAGATCAAGGATTTCCTGAAGAAGATCTCTAAAACACCGATGCCCCAGCCTTTGGAATATCTGATCAGCGATGTTGCAAAGCGCCACGGTCGATTGCGAGTGGGGAGCACCAACTCTTATCTGCGTTGCGAAGATGAGGGGTTGATCCAAGAAATACTGCACGACAAGCGCATTGATCATCTGCGTCTGCGCAAGTTGGCACCGCAAGTTCTTATTTGTGATGGCGAGAGCAATGAAATAATGCGCGTGCTACGTGATGCCGGATATCTACCTGCTGCCGAAAATGCGACTGGGGTGCTCATCACCGCCCCAACGGTGCGCCGCGCGAAGGCTCGCCCAAAACCTCCTCGTGTGGTCGCCGAGCTGACCTCTCCCGGAGAGACGCTAATTGCTGCAGCACTCCGCGCCCTGCGCGCCGGGGAGCGGGCCAGTTCACACAAACCCCGTGAAGTGCCGCGAACCACTGCAAATGAGACTGTCGATCTACTCCACCAATACATAGAGGAGCGCGCCAGCCTTACCATCGGTTACGCGGATACAAATGGTGGCGTCTCCAATCGACTTATTGATCCCTTATCCATCTCCTTGGGAACGCTCGTGGCGCGTGACCACGCGACCGGCGAAATCACGCACTTTCGCATCCCTCGTATCACCGGCGTAAGCCCCGCCAACTAGGCTTATCCAATGACATTCTTCTCAGAGCTCCGCGAACTTGTCGAGTGCCAATCCCCCAGTGAAGATCTCGCAGCATGTGCCCGAGTAATTGATCTTGCCGTAGAAATCTCCAACCGGAACCTGGCTTCTGCTGCAGAAGTACGTAGCTACGGTGGACGTCCAGTTTTTTGGTGGGGCGCTGACAAACCCGACGTGGTCTTGCTCTGCCATCTCGATACCGTCTGGCCGATTGACTCATATCTCCCGCTCTGGCGCGAGGAGGGTGATCAGATCTTTGGCCCCGGAATTTTTGATATGAAATCTGGCTTCCTACAAGCTATGTATGCCCTTAAAGATATTCCAAATGCTGCAACCAAAGTTGCGCTTGTTGGAACCACGGATGAAGAGATCGGTTCACACGCCTCACGAGGATTAATCGAAGAGTTGGCGCGCGCGGCCAAAGCCACCCTTATCTTTGAATCTTCTATCGATGACACGGTCAAGATTGGGCGCAAAGGAACGTCGATGTATCGCATCACTGTGCACGGTCGCGCCGCCCACGCCGGACTGGAACCTGAAAAGGGAATCAACGCAACTGTAGAAATTTCCAAGATCGTTCTAGCAATGGCGGCGCTGGAGAGCTCTGAACACGGCACCACTGTTGTGCCAACCTTGATGCACTCTGGATCCACCACGAACACAGTCCCCGCGATCGCCACGCTCGATATCGATGCCCGTTCCTTCTTAGCCAGTGAGCTAGTTCGTATCGACACTGCAATCAAATCTTTGCAACCTAGCAATCCCGAAGCTCGCATTGAGATTGCAGGTGGAATAAATCGTCCACCGCTAGAGCACGCTGCGACCGCCGAGCTATATCAACGCATTGAAGAGGTTGCCAAGAAGTTGGGGCTTCCACCGGTTGGTCACGTCTCTGTGGGTGGAGCGAGCGATGGAAATATTGCTGCGGCGGTCGGGGGCAGAGTTCTCGACGGGCTTGGGGCATCTGGATACGGAGCACATGCAGCCCACGAACATATCTTTGCGAGTCGAATCGAAAATAGAATCTCGCTCATCGCGGGGCTCATTAAGGAATTAATTAATGGCTGATGGCCCGCTAATCGTTCAGAGTGATAAGACCTTACTTCTCGACATAGATCACCCACTCTCTGACGAATGTCGCAGAGCAATCGCCTCCTTCGCTGAACTAGAAAAATCTCCCGAACATATCCATACCTACCGCTTGACCCCACTTGGGCTCTGGAATGCGCGCGCTGCAGGGCTAGATGCCGAAAAGGTCATCGATACCCTCTTGGAATACTCTCGCTTTGCAGTTCCACATGCGCTTTTGGTGGATATCGCCGAGACGATGTCGCGTTACGGCCGCTTGCGCTTGGAGGCCCACCCGGTGCATGGGTTGACCCTGGTATCGAGCGATCCTGCGGTGCTGCGCGAGGTAACCCGCGGCAAGAAAATTGCGCCAATGCTCGGGCTACAGATTGATGAGGAAACTCTCGTTGTACATCCAGGACAGCGCGGATTTCTTAAGCAGGCACTGCTAAAACTCGGTTGGCCCGCAGAAGATTTCGCGGGCTATGTCGATGGCGAACACCACGAGATTGCGCTCCGCGAAGAGGGTTGGTCGATCCGCAAATATCAAGCGATGGCAGCCGAAGGTTTTTGGCATGGTGGCTCTGGAGTTGTCGTGCTCCCCTGCGGCGCCGGTAAGACAATCGTGGGAGCCGCCGCCATGGCGCATGCAAAGGCAACAACGCTGATTTTGGTAACCAATACAGTTGCCGCACGGCAATGGCGCGATGAGTTATTACGCCGTACAACGTTGCACGAGGATGACATCGGCGAGTATTCGGGTGCCAAGAAAGAGATCCGCCCTGTTACCATCGCAACGTATCAAGTCATGACGATGCGCCGCAAAGGAGTTTATGCACACTTAGACCTCTTTGACGCGATCGATTGGGGTTTGATTATTTACGATGAGGTTCACTTACTTCCTGCACCGATCTTTCGCTTTACTGCTGATATCCAGTCACGCCGTCGTTTGGGTTTAACAGCGACTTTAGTTCGTGAAGATGGAATGGAGGGTGAGGTCTTCTCGCTCATCGGACCAAAGCGCTTTGATGTTCCTTGGAAAGAGATTGAGTCACAGGGTTATATCGCTCCCGCTGATTGCGTTGAAGTTCGCATCACCCTTACCGATGCAGAGCGCTTGAACTATGCAACGGCAGAGCAAGAGGATCGTTATCGTTTCTGTGCGACAACACTTACAAAACATAGAGTTGCAGTCGCTCTCGCTCGAGCACATGCCGATGATCAGGTGTTGGTGATTGGTCAATACCTTGATCAACTTGATGCACTAGGTGAAGAGCTGGGTGTTCCAGTCATCAAAGGTGATACTCCAGTGAAGGAGCGCGAAAGGTTATTCAACCTTTACCGCAGCGGCGAGATTAAGTGTCTCGTCGTATCTAAGGTTGCAAACTTTTCAGTGGACCTTCCCGATGCAACGATCGCGATCCAAGTCTCTGGAACATTCGGTTCACGCCAAGAAGAGGCGCAACGCCTTGGTCGAATCTTGCGACCTAAAGCTGATGGACGAGGGGCGCGCTTCTACTCACTCGTGGCCAGAGATACGATTGATCAAGATTTTGCCCAAAATCGTCAACGCTTCTTGGCGGAGCAGGGCTATGCCTACCGCATCATTGATGCCGATGAAGTTCTCTCAAAAGACAATTAGTCCAAAAACTTGCTAGTTGGATGAAAACGCCTTGCGGAAGCGAACTGGATCGACTCGAAAAAAATCGTGCTGCTTATGGTCGATCTGAATGACGGGCACCTGCTCGCCATATTTCTGCTCTAGCTCAGCCACCCCATCGATAAAGATCTCTTCAATCTCAAAACTCAGTTCTTTCTGCAGCAATTTTAAGGTTGCCAAGGCATCATCGCAGAGATGGCATCCATGGCGGGAGTAGATCTGAACCTGGTGCATGGGTCCTATCCTCGCAGACCACTAAGATTTTTCACTATGCGAGCCCGATTCTTGGTTAAACCCGTGCTCGCCAGCCTTCTACTTACCCTCTTCTCCAGCGTAGCCCCTGCACAAGCGCTCCCCGTCGAGAAGGTTCCAGCTCCTTGGGTGAACCTCTACAAATCCTCCGCCGCTCCTAAGAGCAGCTCCCCCCGCGTCACAGCCCCAATCGCGCCGCCACTAGGCAAACATGTCGGAACTCTCAGCACCTTCAAGGTCACCTATGTAAACGTTCCGGTCTCTGACCAACTCGCGGTGCAGGCGGCGATAGATACATGGTCGGACAATTGGAGCTCGACCGTTCCCGTCAATGTTGTTGCTAATTTCGTACCGGAAGGCACATCTGGAATTTTGGCGGCCGCTTCACCTGTGAGTTTCTTCCACGGCTTTCCAGGCGCACCAGATTCAACTCTCTGGTACTCCTCAGCGATGGCCAACGCGATCGCAAAGAAGGATCTAGATCCTGCTAACCCAGAGATCTCAATCAACATCAACTCAACCATGGCAAATGCGTTTTACCTTGGGACTGATGGAAACTGTCCATCAAATCTTTACGACTTAGAGTCGATCGTCTTGCATGAAGTTGCTCACGGTTTAGGTTTTCTCTCCAACGACTCATATGACCCACTCTCGCAGTACGGGAGTATCGATCAGCCCACTCCATTTGATGCTTATGCCCAAACCCCCGATGGTGGGCGCCTCATGGATATCGCCTCACCCTCTCTTGCGCTGGGCGCTGCGCTACAAAGCACGATCGTCTGGTCTGGAAGCAACGGCATCGCAGCGAATAATGGAATCAAGCCCCTTCTATACACACCGCGGCCATACGAAGGTGGCTCCTCTGTCAGCCACTTGGACGAGACGACATTTCAAAATGGAGCCGACGCCCTTATGACTCCGGCTTGGCCCGGTGGAGCTGTCTTTCATTCGCCGGGATCACTCGTCCTTGCCATGCTCGCTGATATGCGTCTCAAGCCTCCCGCAGGTATCCCCGTCGGGATCCCACACGCCCCCCGAAATGTCTTTGCACTAGTTGGCGATAGCTCCGCAATTGTGAGTTTTGATCCGCCTGATAACGCTCGAACTTCGCAGGTCACCTCATACAACGTGACTGTGAACGAGACCGGAAATTCAATTCAGAGTACCTCAAGTCCTGTCACGATCAACGGGCTAAAGAATGGTTCGCACTACTCATTCACTGTCACGGCAAGTAATCAATTAGGAACATCACCAGGGCAGTCCAGTAATGCCATCTTTCCGCAGGCGCCTTGGAAAGCCACCACTTTGGATGGCACCGCCGATGCAAAGTTTCTCGCTACCACCACCTTTAGAGGCTCACCCACCGTCGTATATAGCGATGGGAAGAGTGGGGATCTAAGGATCGCGATATGGAACGGTAAAACCTGGGTAAAGAGTGTCGTCGATGGAAACTCCACTGTAGGCGGTCGCACAACCGACAACGTTGCTGGAAATGTCTCTGTCTGTACCTCGGCCGCTGGAAAGAACCAACGACTCGATATCGTGTATGCCGATCTTTCTAATAAAGAGTTGCGCTACGCCGGTTACGACGGCAAGAAATGGAACTTCACAACCGTCGATGGCAATGGCTCCCAAGTCATTAAATATGACGATATAAATCGAGTAAGAACTGCCAGCGATGTAAGTGGTGCAAATGCCTGCGTTGATACGGCCGACGGACTACAAATCTTCTATCGCGACAATAGTGAAGGAATTCTCCTAGCCGCGGTGCAGCTCGGCTCCACCATCGGATCATGGGAGTATCAAGTAGTTGACGGTGATCGCACCACCAATGGAAGAACTACAGGCGATGTTGCATTCCATCTTAAGGCGCTCAACATTGGACGCTCCGTCTATGTCCTTTATGACTCTATCTTGCAGGTAAATCAGATGAAGCAGGCGTTGCAAGGCGAAGTAAGGCTCGCGAAACGGGCCAGTTCGTACCCCGAAGATTGGCAGTACACCTCGCTCGATTCCTACGGAGGAGATGTGGCGGTGGCAGGCTATGACGTTGCACTCTCTCTGGCCGGTAAAGATGTGAGCGGCGTCTGGATGGCTGCTAGTGGTTCGTCGATTCCAGATCCTAATCAACTTCGCATGGTTGATATCTCGAATAATGGCGTCGTGATACCTGCCAGCACGGATATTTACGGTACGCCAAGTGCACCATTAAGTACTGATGGCGCGCATACTCTCTTCAACTGTCAAAACCGTCTCTGTGCAATTAATAATGCCGATCAGACCGTCTCACTCGTCACGACAAACGATCTCTCAAACTCTTTGGGAACTTCGTGGATCACAATAAATAAGATCCGCTACGCCCTCGTTGGAGTTGGTGGCAAACTCCAACTCTTCAAAGCAATTTAAATCTTCGGGATTTGATCTACTTGGTATGAAGGATAGTTAGGAAGTAACTGCCCGCCCCTTGAGTTAGCAGAACCACACCAACGCTAGGTTGATATTGCAGGGATAGCGGAGTTCCCTGAACCGAGTAAGCCGCTTTTAATACTTTATCTTTCAGCGAGCTCTTCAATAGGTAATTGATTCCTTGAGGGGAACCTAGTCCAAGAACGCCTTTAACAGATTTTGTACTGTTAAAACTCTGCCAGCCATATGCTGCGCTTGCTACATAAAAGTTCTGTGAGCTTTGTACGGGCTTTGTGGTCGTGTTTTTTACGGGGCCTATCGCTCCTAGAGGCGAAACCGTTACGGCAAAGGTTGGAAAGCCTGACCGAGCGGATACCCCTTGCAATATGAAGTTGCTGCCTTTTATCGCAATGGAAGTTGGGATATCCACATCTGGCAGATCCTTTGTGTAGGTGTTGAGTAGTGCGCCTGCAGAACTCACCTCCCAGATGGTTAAACGGGTTAATCCAGATAGTGAGGAGGCGGGGTTCGTGGAGGCGCCCGTCACCCAGATATTTCCTTGGGTATCCACGCAACCAGCGGTCGCAACATCATCGCCGGCGGTGCCCAGGCGCAAGTCCCAGGCTCTACCTCCCTGTGGCGTAAGAGCAGAGATAAATCCATCACTCCCTCCGAGGGGAGGTGAGGTAACCAACTGAGAGGTAGTCGTTTCAATGGTTCCGAATAGGAGAATATTTGTAGGACTTATCAGCAGTTGCGAGATTTCATCCCCACCCGTGAAATTGGTTGAAACAG
>DAIMCZ010000006.1:0-10060 GCA_036726125.1 Candidatus Nanopelagicaceae bacterium | reverse complement strand
GGACTTATCAGCAGTTGCGAGATTTCATCCCCACCCGTGAAATTGGTTGAAACAGTTGGTGAGAGCGGAACCAAAGGAAGAGGTTGGGGCGCCGCAGTTGTTGTTGCGGCAGCCGAAGAGGCGAGAGAGATCGAAAGGGCGAGAGCGAGAAGTGTTCTCTTCACGCCATGGCCCGAGAGCGATCAGCAGCCGCCTGCATCGCCCGTGCTACTAACCCTGGCAAATCCCCTTGAGTAAATACCTGCAAACCCTCGTACGTCACACCTTTGGGACTGGTGACATTTTCGCGGAGTACCGTCGCACTCTTGCCGGATTCCTCTAACATCTTTGCGGCGCCAACGATGGTCTGCACCACCAATGTGCTCGCAACGCCCTCATCGATTCCCATCGCAACGGCTCCTGCCACCATCGCCTCAACAAATGCGAAGAAATAAGCGGGTCCTGAACCGCTCGTTGCGGTGGCCGCATCTTGTAATGGCTCAGTTACCTCAACGCTCTTTCCGGCGGCCCGTAAGAAGGCCTCAACAAAGTGCTTCTGATCTGCACGAACGTTTGAGCCATACGAAAGTATGGACATACCAACCCCTAAAAGAGTTGGGGTGTTGGGCATGACTCGCACGACTGCGGGATTGCCTAGACCACTCTCAATTGTTGCAATCTTCTTACCTGCCAAAAATGAGATGACCAGTGCATCAGGGTTTAGGGTTGGGGCAATACGCTCCATAATCGTCTCGAGATCTTGTGGCTTCACAATGAGCATCAAGACATCACTCGTCGCGGCCATCTCTTCGATACTCGCCGGTGTGATCTGATAGCGCGCAGCCAGTTCAGAACTGCGCTCCGCTCGGCGTACCGAAAAATTAATCTTCTGGGGATCGGCTCCAGCTTTAAGGAGAGCGACTAGTAGCGCTTCTCCCATATTCCCCACGCCAATAAGACCTACCTGGGCGCTCTTAATCTCGATCTGTTTCACAGCAGTTAGCCTAGCCAATGGCCCCCTCCCCAGGAGGTAGGTTGAAGCGACCTATGACAGATCGCACTAGTAGGCTCTCGCACTATGCCAGAAGTTAAAGATGGATTTGCACGTGATTTCGTTGAATTCGCTGACCCCGCCAAACCCGATGAGATCTTCCGTTGTGACCTAACCTGGCTCACCTCGTACTGGCAGTGCATCTATGGTGCCGGTTGTTGCGGCATCGACGCGGATAAGCCCGACGCCGGCTGCTGCTCCGATGGCGCGTACTACTCCGATTCAGATGATGAGGCGCGCACTCTCAAGGTCGCCGAGCGCTTGACTCCCGAGATGTGGCAGTTCTATACAGAAGCACAGCCAAAGAAGAGCAAGGGCGTGCTCCGCATCTCTGAAGTCGGCTTGGATGGCGATCGCAAGACTCGTAAGGTGGAGGACTCCTGCATCTTCCTCAACCGCAAAGGGTATGAGGCTCCAGGATTCACCGGAAGTTTTGGTTGCGTACTGCATCACCTCGCGCAAAAAGAGGGCGTGCACTTTGTCGAGACCAAACCCGATGTCTGCTGGCAACTGCCGATTCGCCGCTCCTTCGAAACCCGCGAATTCGGAGAACGCGAAATATCTGTGACTGTCATCGGCGAATACGAACGACTCGCTTGGGGCGATGGTGGAGCTGAGTTTGCTTGGTACTGCACCGCAAATACCGAAGCTCATGTCGGTCGTGAACCGGTCTACATTTCCAATCAACATGAGTTAGTTGCGCTGATGGGTGCAGAAGGTTATGCAGAACTCAAGAAATTCTGCGATGCACGGATGGAAGCCATCGCGGCTACCGCCAAGGAGTCCAAGAAGCGCGAACTTCCACTCTTTATTATTCATCCAGCCACGATCGGTGCACAGAAGTAAACGCTGATGGCTAAAGCTCCCGCGAAAGATCCTTATCGCTGCAGTGAATGCGGTTGGAGTTCAACCAAGTGGGTAGGACGTTGCGGCGAGTGCCAAGCTTGGGGCAGCGTTGAAGAGGTCTCTGCTCCCAAGAAACTCTCGCTAGTTCCCGGAGCGATCTCGCAAGCCGCGACTCCAATTGGCGATGTCAGTATCGAAAGCGCCAAATCACGCACCAGTGGTGTGGGTGAACTCGATCGCGTCCTCGGAGGTGGGTTGGTTCCCGGAGCGGCAATACTGCTAACTGGTGAGCCAGGCGTTGGAAAATCCACCCTCCTCCTATCCGTCGGGGCAGAGTCCGCGCGGGCGCAGATGCGAGCTCTATACGTAAGCGGCGAAGAGTCCGCCTCTCAGATTCGAGTACGAGCAGACCGCTTGAAAGCGATAGATCCGCAACTCTGGTTGGCCGCTGAGAACGACCTCAGCGCCATCATCTCGCACCTGGATGCAGTACAACCTGAGCTTCTGATAATCGACTCGGTCCAAACTATCTCCAGTAGCGCAGTAGATGGCGCTCCTGGTGGCGTAACTCAAGTTCGTGAGATTGCTGCTGCACTTATCAGAATCACAAAGGAACGCAATATAACTCTCGTTCTTGTTGGACATGTAACAAAAGATGGCTCAATTGCCGGTCCACGCATTCTCGAACATTTAGTGGATGTGGTTCTCACATTCGAGGGAGAACGCCACTCACGATTGCGGCTAATTCGTGCGACCAAAAATCGATTTGGTGCCGCCGATGAAGTTGGCTGTTTCGATATGTCCGATGTTGGCATCGTGGGGCTACCTGATCCAACTGGTCTCTTCACAAGTCGTCATACAGAACCGGTGCCAGGCACTTGTGTAACCGTCGCTCTTGAAGGACGTCGCCCACTCTTGGCTGAGATCCAATCGCTCGTCGGAGTTCCTGTTGCCGAGGGTCGTGATTTTGGAAATGCAAGACGCGTTACCTCCGGCCTGGATAACCCGCGCACAGCGATGACCCTCGCAGTGCTTGAACTGCGTGCCGGAATCCGCTTATCTGGTCGCGATATTTATGTCGCAACAGTGGGCGGGATGAAGATTTCGGAACCGGCCGCCGATCTTGCCGTTGCACTCTCTGTAGCGTCGGCTGCTAAAGGTTTGGCGCTTCCCGCCGATTTGGTCGCAGTTGGCGAAGTTGGTTTAGCCGGTGAAATTCGTAAGGTCACTGGAGTGCAACAACGCATTGCCGAGGCAGCCCGACTGGGTTTCAAGCGCGCCATGGTTCCGGTCGGATCTGATCTCAAGGTGAGCGGCATCGAAATTCTTGAAGTCTCCCGAATCGAACAAGCTATCGCAAAGGTGAAGATTAACTAGTGCGACAAGAGATCGTCCTCGAGTGGTTCGATCAGAACAAGCGTGACCTACCCTGGCGCAGAACAACTCCGTGGGGAGTAATGGTCAGCGAATTCATGTTGCAACAGACCCCGGTGCAACGGGTACTTCCCGTCTGGGAGAAGTGGCTAGCTAAGTGGCCCACCCCGCGCGATCTTGCAGAGGCGAAGCGTTCTGAAGTAATCACAGATTGGGGAAGGTTGGGCTACCCACGGCGGGCGCTGCGCCTCCACGAATCTGCCACGATCATCGCTCGAGATTATAAGAATGCCGTCCCGCAAGATCTTACAGATCTGCGATCTCTTCCCGGTGTCGGTGAATACACCGCTGCTGCGATCGCAGCCTTTGCCTTTAACCAATCAACGCTAGTTCTCGATGTAAATATTCGTCGCCTCTTTGCACGAGTGATCGACGGGGTGGAATTTCCGACAGCTTCACCGTCGCAAATCGAAAGAAGATTGCGTACCGATTTAATTCCAAGCGATGGAGCTAAGTGGGCGGCTGCAACTATGGAGCTTGGCGCTCTCGTGTGCACCTCCAAGAACCCAGATTGTGCCGCCTGCCCCCTTAAGCGACAGTGTGCCTGGCGCAAAGCTGGTTACCCAAAATCAGAGTTGGTTCGTAAGTCTCAAGCGTGGGTGGGTACAGATCGCCAGTGCCGTGGGGTCATCGTGCAAGCGCTACGCGAAGAGAAGAAGTTGAGTGCGCGAAGACTGAAAGAGCTCTGGCACGATAGCTCGCAAGTTGAGGCGGCCCTAAAAACACTTATTGCCGATGGCCTCATCGAGACCACCGGCAAAAGTTATCAACTATCGAGTTAGTTAGAGCTAGCAGCTCCTTCTAGATCACCCGGTGTATCTGGCATCGTCGACTTAACTACACCCGTAAAGGTGAATGTCTCTTTCTCATCAACCGTTACGACATCAACCAGGGTGATCTCTCCTGGCTTAACATCGCCGAAGAGAATCTTCTCTGAAAGGACATCTTCGATCTCGCGCTGAATCGTGCGACGTAGTGGTCGCGCTCCCAATACAGGGTCGTATCCACGCTTAGCGAGGAGTGACTTTGCTGCAGAGGTAAGTTCGATTCCCATATCTTTCGCACGTAGGCGCTCATCGAGGTTGGCGATCATGAGATCTACGATCTGGATGATCTCGCCTTCGGAGAGCTGGTGGAAGACCACGATGTCATCGATACGGTTGAGGAACTCAGGGCGGAAATGTTGCTTCAGCTCATCGCTGACCTTCCCCTTCATCCGCTCGTAATTGCCAAGAACATCATCGGAGTTGTGGAAGCCAAGTCCCAGTGTCTTTGAGATATCGCGAGTTCCAAGGTTGGTAGTCATGATGATCACCGTGTTCTTGAAATCAACGACGCGGCCTTGGGAGTCGGTGAGACGTCCATCTTCTAGAACCTGCAAGAGCGAGTTGAAGATATCTGGATGTGCCTTCTCGATCTCATCGAAGAGAACGACTGAGAATGGCTTACGACGTACCTTCTCGGTCAGCTGTCCGCCCTCGTCATAACCGACGTAGCCGGGAGGTGCACCGAAGAGGCGTGAAGCGGTGTGCTTCTCGGAGTACTCAGACATATCGAGTTGAATCAAGGCATCCTGATCACCAAAGAGGAAGGCGGCCAAGGTCCGAGAGAGTTCAGTCTTACCGACGCCGGATGGACCCGCGAAGATAAATGAGCCACCAGGACGCTTTGGATCCTTGAGGCCGGCGCGGGTACGGCGGATGGCTTGGGAGAGCGCACGAATCGCTTGATCTTGTCCGATCACACGACGATGTAACTCATCTTCCATACGCAACAAACGCGCTGTCTCTTCTTCGGTCAACTTAAAGACTGGAATTCCCGTGGAGTGTGAGAGCACTTCTGCAATCAACTCTTCATCGACTTCAGCGACGACATCGAGGTCGCCTGCCTTCCAAGTTTTCTCGCGTTCAACCTTTTCTGCGAGGAGGGTCTTCTCCTTATCGCGGAAGGAAGCTGCCTTTTCAAAATCCTGGGCATCAATTGCAGACTCTTTATCTTTGCGAGCGCGCGCAATCTTCTCGTCGAATTCGCGGAGCTCTGGTGGAGCTGTCATGCGGCGGATACGCAAACGAGATCCGGCTTCATCGATCAGATCAATAGCCTTATCTGGCAGGAAGCGATCAGAGATATATCGATCTGCAAGCGTTGCAGCAGAGACCAGTGCGGAGTCCGAGATGGAAACCTTGTGGTGCGTCTCGTAGCGATCGCGCAGACCCTTAAGGATCTCGATGGTGTGAGTAAGAGTTGGCTCGGCAACCTGAATTGGTTGGAAGCGACGCTCAAGAGCAGCATCCTTCTCAAGGTGCTTGCGATACTCATCAAGAGTAGTTGCGCCAATTGTCTGCAGTTCACCGCGAGCGAGCATTGGCTTCAAAATGCTGGCTGCATCAATCGCGCCTTCAGCTGCTCCGGCACCGACGAGAGTATGAATCTCATCGATAAAGAGGACGATATCGCCGCGCGTGCGGATCTCTTTTAAAACCTTCTTTAGGCGTTCTTCGAAATCTCCACGGTAGCGACTGCCTGCAACAAGTGCGCCAAGGTCAAGAGAGTAAAGCTGCTTGTCGCGCAGGGTCTCGGGGATATCACCCTTAACGATTGCCTGAGCAAGTCCTTCAACGATCGCAGTCTTTCCAACACCAGGCTCACCGATCAGGACTGGATTGTTCTTGGTACGGCGTGAGAGAACTTGCATGACCCGTTCAATCTCTTTTTCGCGACCGATGACAGGATCAAGCTTTCCTTCACGAGCAGCTTGTGTCAGGTTACGTCCGAATTGATCGAGTACGAGCGACGTTGATGGTGTTCCTTCGGCCGGTCCGCCTTGTGCAGCGGGCTCCTTGCCTTGGTAACCGGAGAGCAGTTGGATTACCTGCTGGCGAACACGATTGAGATCAGCCCCCAGCTTTACCAATACCTGTGCAGCGACGCCTTCGCCCTCGCGGATCAGTCCAAGCAGGATGTGCTCGGTGCCGATGTAGTTATGGCCGAGTTGTAGCGCCTCGCGGAGAGAGAGTTCAAGAACCTTCTTAGCGCGCGGTGTAAATGGAATATGACCGGAAGGGGCCTGCTGGCCCTGGCCAATGATCTCCTCGACCTGCGAGCGCACAGCCTCGAGTGAGATGCCGAGAGCTTCTAAGCCTTTGGCGGCAACGCCCTCTCCCTCATGGATTAGACCCAGAAGGATGTGCTCGGTGCCGATGTAGTTGTGGTTGAGCATGCGAGCCTCTTCCTGCGCCAAGACAACGACGCGGCGGGCTCTATCTGTAAAGCGCTCAAACATGGGGGCACCTCTTTCTACTTACTTAGGATTAGCCTACCTGTAACACGGTTTGGGGGTGATTTATGCCCTTCTCGAAGGCTGAGACAACCCCGAGAGATTTGAGGGGCTAGAGGATGCGGAGCATTCGAGTATTACCCAAGGTATTGGGCTTTACCCGCTCTAGATCCAAGAATTCGGCGACGCCTTCGTCGTAGGAGCGTAATAATTGCTGATAAACCTCGGGTTCGACAGGTGTTCCTTCGATCACTTCAAAGCCGTTACGGCCAAAGAATTCGGTCTCAAAGGTGAGACAGAAGATCCGCTCCACGCCCAGGCTGCGGGCGCGCTCGACAATATTTCCAATAATCGCATTGCCAACCCCCTTGCCCCTCATGGATTCCAACACTGCCACGGTACGAACTTCGGCGAGATCTTCCCAGAGGACGTGGAGCGCACCACACCCGACAATCTCTCCTTCGTACTCAGCGATCGTGAACTCTTGGACAGTCTCGTAGAGAGTTACCGTCTCCTTTGCGAGCAGACGACGCCCGAGAACATAGGTATCGATGATGGCGCGGATAGCTTTGATATCCGAAGTTCGCGCTGGGCGAACAATTACATCACTCATTGTTCCTCTGGCTTCACGAGTGGAAAGAGAATGGTTTCTCGAATACCTAGGCCAGTCAGAGCCATCAAGAGCCGATCGACGCCCATGCCCATTCCACCCATTGGGGGAATTCCGTACTCCATAGCGCGCAAGAAATCTTCATCGAGGTTCATCGCCTCGACATCTCCCTTCGCACCCAAGGCTGCTTGTTCTACTAGGCGATCACGTTGGATGACTGGATCGATCAATTCAGAGTACCCAGTTGCAAGCTCAAAGCCTTCAACATACAGATCCCACTTCTCGACGAGGCCGGGAGTAGTTCTGTGTGCTCGTACGAGCGGCGAGGTATCAACTGGGAAGCCGCGCACGAAGATCGGTTCCATCAATTGACCTTCGGTCACATGTTCAAAGATCTCTTCAGCTAACTTACCGGGAACCCACTTAGGATCGATCTTCATGCCGAGTTTTGTTGCGATGACCTTTAACTCATCGAGGGAGGTTTGAGCGGTCACAACTTCACCGACGCCTTCGGAGATTAAGTCGAAGAGGTTAGCTTCACGCCAAGTTCCACCGAGATCGAGCTGACGACCATCATGATGAGTCACAACGTGAGAACCATAGACTGCAAAGGCAGCTTCTTGAATGAGATCACGAGTCAGAGCAGCGATGGAATCCCAATCACCATACGCTTGATAGGCCTCGATCATCGCGAACTCCGGTGAGTGACTGGAGTCGGCTCCCTCGTTACGGAAGTTTCGGTTAATTTCAAAGACGCGCTCTAGCCCACCAACGACACAGCGCTTCAAGAAGAGTTCAGGTGCGATACGTAAGAAGAGATCCATGTCGTAGGCATTGCTATGAGTCTTAAAGGGACGAGCCGCAGCACCCCCATGCATAACTTGCAGCATCGGAGTCTCAACTTCAATGAACTCACGAGACGAAAATGAATCGCGCAAAGATCTCATGACTTGTGGGCGCAGTCGCGCGTTGAAGCGGGCCTCGGGACGAACAATCAAATCTACATAGCGCATACGAACACGCGTCTCTTCAGAGAGTGGCTTATGTTCGACTGGAAGTGGACGGAGTGACTTCGCCGCGAGCTGATAAGAGTCGGCAAGAATGGAGAGCTCTCCACGCTTTGAGGTAATAATTTCGCCAGTAACACTGACCAGATCACCAATATCGATGTCGCTCTTCCACTGATCGAGAAGGTCAGCTCCAACCTTGTCGAGTGAGAACATCGCCTGCAACTCTGTTCCATCGCCTTCACGCAAGGTAGCAAAACAGAGCTTGCCAGTATCGCGCTTAAAAATGACTCGCCCTGATAAGGACTCTTGAATCCCTGTCGCAACATCTATCGCGAGATCAGCATGGCGAGCCCGAATCTCCTTGAGGGTGGCAGTGCGGGCAACAGCTACTGGGTAGGCCTCATCACCACGGGCCAAGATCGCGCTGCGCTTTTCACGGCGAATACGTAATTGCTCGGGCAGGTCATCTGCAATGATCTCTTCACTCATAATCTAGTCAGTCTACCCTGTCGCTATTTATCGCCCGAATTTCGGTCAAAGACCATAGCCAATCCAAGCAGGGTCAAGTCCGGTTCGTGGATATCGATGGTTTCACTTATGCCGAGCACAAGTGGGGCGAGTCCACCCGTTGCGATTACGGTGGTCCGGCCCGTGCCGGGATAGAGAATTTCTAACTCCGCAATGATTCTGGTGACCAACCCATCGACCTGTCCAGCAAATCCATAGATAGTCCCCGATTGCAAAGCTTCGACAGTGTTCTTACCGATTACGGATTTTGGTTTTATCAACTCCACTTTCCGCAATTGAGCGGCTCTTGCAGCGAGGGCATCGACCGAGATTTCGATACCAGGGGCGAGAGCTCCACCTAAGAATTCGCCTTTGGGTGAGACGACATCGAGATTTGTTGAGGTGCCAAAATCCACAACGATGCAGGGACCCTCGGCGCCAAAGAGTTCATGCGCCGCCAAAGTATTTACGATGCGGTCAGCGCCTATCTCCTTTGGATTATCAACCAGCAGCGGGACGCCTGTCTTAATACCAGGCTCCACAATGGTGACAGGAATAGAAGTGAAGTAACGGGCGACCATGTTACGAAGTTCACGGAGCGTCGCGGGAACGGTTGAGCAGATCGAGAGTCCATCAACTTCGATCCCATCGAGAAGAGCTCGGTATTGCAGCCACAGTTCATCAGCGGTATCGCGCGGATCGGTCTTCACCCGCCATGAGTGAATCAAGGTGGCGCCATCAAAGGCACCTAATACCGTATTGGTATTTCCTACATCGATTGTGAGGAGCATTTATCTTCCCATCGTTAGATCGAGACCAATGTCGAGCGCTTTTGCGGAATGAGTAAGTGCTCCAATTGCAAGGTAGTCAACGCCGCTCTGCGCATAGGCGAGAGCGCTCTCCAGATTGATTCCACCCGATGCCTCAAGTTTTGCGCGACCGGCAACTATTGCGACCGCTTCACGGCAGAGTTCAGGCGACATGTTGTCGAGCAGTATTAGGTCTGGATTCCCTACTAGCACCTCACGGAGTTGCTCCAAATTATCTACTTCAACTTCAATCTCTGTATTCGGGTATTTCTGACGCACCAACTCAAACGCTTGTAAGACTCCGCCAGCCGCCACTACATGGTTATCTTTCACGAGCGCAGCATCTGAAAGCGATAGTCGGTGGTTGACTCCGCCACCGGCGCGTACCGCAGCTTTTTCTAGTAGTCGCCAACCGGGCGTCGTCTTGCGCGTATCTCGAATCTGACAGCTGGTACCTGCGATCGCATCGACCCAACGACTGGTTTCGGTTGCAATTCCGCTGAGGTGAGTCAGAAAGTTCAGCGCGGTCCGCTCTGC
>DAIMCZ010000005.1:20610-42138 GCA_036726125.1 Candidatus Nanopelagicaceae bacterium | reverse complement strand
GCTGATTCTGGTTCAGCGTGTCTAGGTTCGAGTCCTGGTACCCCAGCGCAGTAAAAGTTTTACTCCAGCACCACCGTAAGAAAGATGTACAAGTAAATAGCGCGGCCCCGTCGTCTAGTGGCCTAGGACTCTGGCTTCTCAAGTCAGCTACGAGGGTTCGAATCCCTTCGGGGCTACCACTTCCGCGCTAAGACTGGAGTAGATACCCATGCAGTGGTCATCTCTCGTCAATATCTGTGACCTCATCGCCACCTTCGCCTTTGCAACTGTCGGAGCCCGCGTGGCTGCCGCCAAGGGTATGGATTACGGCGGGATCATCTTGATAGCAGGGGTTTCATCCCTCGCTGGCGGAACCTTCCGCAACCTCTTCTTGGTCCACCAACCTGCATGGATTCCCAACCCCTGGCTCTTCGCCTCGGTATTGGCAGCTGTCCTCATCACCATTGTGCTCAAGAGATCAGAGCCGGTCGGCCGCTTCCTGCTCGCCCTAGATACCTTTGGATTGGCTGTCGCGACAGTCTCTAGCACCAACTACGCCCTCGGGTTTCATACCAGCGCCGTGGTGGCCGTGATCCTCGGAATCACGGGGGCGGTCACGGGCGGGTTGCTGCGCGATGTTCTCTCGCAGACCGAGCCAGTCCTGCTTCACCGCGAAACGATTGGAACCTCGGCGCTCGCCGGAGCAGTTATCTATGTTGCACTCAACGAGTTTCATATGAATAAGGCGATCCCAGCGATCGTCGGAGGACTCGTTGTGGTTTTTGTTCGAGAACTATCTATTAAGTTCTCGTGGAATCTGCCGCGCATCAGCTCAAATTAGTTGGAGCGGATGACGGGAATCGAACCCGCACTGTCAGCTTGGGAAGCTGACGTGATACCACTTCACTACATCCGCACTTCTCTATCTGGAATTTAAGGTATCAGTAAATCTCGGCCTTCGCTAACCTCTCTTAGAAATGGCAAGCTCATCCAACGCTACAAGGATGTGTTTATAACCTTTACCCGTAGCGCGAGACATTCCGATTTCGCAGGTGAGGTTTGTTGATAGGTAAGCGTCAAACTCTCGACCCTTT
Source organism: Candidatus Nanopelagicaceae bacterium (assembly GCA_036726125.1). Classification (GTDB taxonomy): domain Bacteria; phylum Actinomycetota; class Actinomycetes; order Nanopelagicales; family Nanopelagicaceae; genus PALSA-747. The sequence continues at coordinate 41,065 of DAIMCZ010000005.1, read as the reverse complement.
AGGGATGCCGCTTCGGCTCTTGTCGCACTAGCAGTTAACTCCGGATGGAGCATCCCGCGATCACCAGCAAAGGCGCAGCAACCCCAATCGGCAGGAATAGTTGCGCTCTCCGCGATCGCAGAAGCCAGGGTGTCCAGGTTGGCATTGCTCCCGAGCAGAGTGCTCGAGCATGTGGGATGAAGCGCAATCGAGCTCTTCCTCTTTGGGATTTCAATCTGGGGGAGCAAGGACTCAACAGCAAAGTCCACCGCATCGATAATTCTCAATTTTGAATCGGACTTTGATTTAAGTGCTTTGATGAGACCCTCGGTACACGATGAGTTTTCGCAGACGATTGGCAGGCGTCCATTGTCGCTGGCTGCAAGAAGCGCTGCATACGTTGAATCAACTATCGAGGAGTGACCCTCAGTGAGTCCTTTTGATTTCCATGGAGTGCCGCAGCAGAGATCTGCAATCTTCTCAGGAGTTGAATACGTAAGTCCGGCTTTGCGTACCAAAGACTTCAAGGACTCCGTCGTTTGTGCCTCAAAAATACTTCCCAGGCAGGATTCGAAGAGTATGAAATCTGGTTTCGTGCTCTTGCTAACTCGACGCTCTCGTCCCCCTTTGGGAAGGTCCTTCGACCAGAGTGGAACTCGCTCAGCACCTAAGAGATTTCGTAGCGCTCCATTAATTGGTTCGAGCAATTGGGTGGGGATTGTGCGAGCAAGAGTCAAGGCGGTGCTAACACCGGTGATGGTGGCTCCCCAATGGGTAGCGGCCTGCTCCCACAGATTGGAAAAGAGACCTGCATTGCGATCAGTGCGCAGTGCGGTTACTAACGACCCGGTGTTGATCCCAACTGGGCACGAACTTTCGCATAGCCCATCTACGGCACAACTCTCTTCAACGTGATACTCCGCGCTCTTCAGCAAATCGTGGCGTAGCTCGCCATCACCACTCAGTTTTGTGCCCGCGATGGCACGCTGAATGACAATCCGTTGCCGCGGGGTGGTGGTGAGATCCTTGCTGGGACAGATCGGTTCGCAGTAACCGCATTCCACGCAATTGTCTGCGACCTTTGTAATCGTGGGATGGAATTTGATATTGCGCATGTGGGCAAGGACGTCGGTGGATATAAGCACGCCAGGATTGAGGATTCCTTGCGGATCAAAGGCCGTCTTGATGCGCACCATTAAGGCGTAGAGTTCGGAGCCATACTGGCGCTCGACAAAGGGAGCCATCATCCTTCCGGTGCCGTGCTCTGCTTTAAGGGAGCCGCCTTTTGCAAGAACCAGATCGACCATCTCTTCAGTGAATTGGCGATATCGCTCTGCAGAAATGGGGCTCTGAAAATCTTCATTAACCAAGAAGTGGATATTGCCATCCTTCGCGTGGCCGAAGATGACAGCATCTGAGTAATCGTGTTTGGTGAAGAGCTTTTGCAGTTCAAGACAGGTGGCCGCTAGTTGATCGACGGGCACCGCTATATCTTCTAGGAGAGCAGTCGTGCCGGAGCGGCGTGCTCCGGCAACTGCCGCATAAAGTCCTTTACGGATATGCCAGAGTTCATCTCTCACTGCTTTATCTGTGGTCAGCTCGGGGTCGTTAACTGCGCCAACACTCTGCAGAGTCTTTGTGGCGAAGGAGGCCATCGAGAGCAGCGCATCTTCATCTTCGGCTTGATACTCCACCAGAAGGGCTGCGTGCTCTTTGAGATCAATTCCCCCAAGATCAAGCTTGCCGGCGCGGAGCGATGCGGCATCCATCAATTCGATCGTGGCTGGATGTGTGAGCTCAAGGGGAGCCAATGCTTCGGTAGCAGCGTTGAGGCTCTCGAAAATCAATAGGGTCGTGGCGGCCTTGGGAAGCAGGGGAACCGTGTTAAAGATTGCCTCGGAGATAAATCCGAGAGTTCCTTCGCTTCCAATTAAGAGATGCAAGAAGATATCGATGATCGATTCGAAGTCCACGAAGGAGTTAAGTCCGTACCCCATAGTGTTCTTAATTTGATACTGGCGCTTAATCTCGGCCAAGAGATCTGGACGAGATCCGATCTCGTTTTTTATTGCAGATAGTTCGTAGAAGAGATCTGGTGCAAAGTTACGGAGTTGGTTCTCGCTATCGGAATCTGCAGTGTTGATAATTGCGCCATTAGGCAGCACTACTGTCGCACTCTCTAGCGTGCGGTAAGCGTTGTCAGTTATGCCGCAGGCCATTCCGCTTGAGTTATTTGCGATGACTCCGCCGATGGTGCAGGCGATCTCACTTGCGGGATCAGGTCCAAGCTTTCTTCCGTAGCGTAGAAGACGAGCGTTGACGGAGCGCACCGTTGCACCCGGTTCGACCCTTACTCGAGTGCCGCCATCGAGAACTTCAATTGAGCGAAAGTAACGCCTGGTATCGACAAGAATCGCATCGCTCACCGCTTGACCTGAAAGACTGGTGCCGCCACTTCTAAATGTGACGCTCGTCTGACTTTTTGAGGCGACGTCAAAGAGGGTCGAGATCATCTCGGCAGAGCGGGCTACCGCTACACCTTGAGGAATCAGATGGAAGTGTGAGGCATCTGAGGAGAGGCGATAACGATCTATTGCTTCCGTAGATATGAGGTCAACGAACCCCGAACTACTAGTGGGACTCACGACTTACTTTGTCTCCGCTCGAACCGATAAGGAAATCTAAGTCAGCGCCAGTGTCGGCTCCCTGTACATGATCGACATATAACTTGCTCCATCCGCGGGCAGGCGTTGCATATGCAGAACTCGTAGCGGTACTGGGCGTCCGTGAGGCAAGTTCCGATTCGCTGATCTCGATATTTAATGACCTGTTGGGTACATCGAGGGCAATGATGTCTCCGGTTTGAACGAGGGCGAGGGGTCCACCCGCTGCAGCTTCAGGCGAAACGTGCAGAATGATCGTGCCATATGCCGTTCCGCTCATCCGACCGTCGCTAATACGGACCATGTCGCGGATTCCTTGCTCCAAGATCTTCTTGGGCAAAGGCATGTTGCCAACTTCTGGCATTCCAGGGTAGCCCTTAGGGCCACATCCGCGAAGCACTAAAACAGTGTCCGGAGTTACGTCGAGGTTCGGATCATCAATTCTGTTATGCAGATCTTCAATATTGTCGAAGACCAGCGCTGGGCCGCGATGGGTAAGTAGGTCGGGCGTTGCCGCGCTCGGTTTGATGATCGCACCATTAGGAGCGAGATTGCCGCGCAATACTGCGATGCCGGCGCCCTCCATCAGTGGATCAGCCACAGTTCTAATGACCGTTGCATCGAAGATCGCGTTACCTGGTAGGTAATCGGTGAGTGGCTTGCCAGTCACCGTGATCGGAGTGGAGGAGAAGCGTTCCGAGATTTGATCAAGCAGCGCTAGAAGTCCTCCGGCACGGAAGAGATCTTCCATCAAGAATTTTCCAGAAGGTTGCAGGTTTGCCAGTAGTGGCACGTCGCGTCCAGCCTTATCAAAGTCCTCGAGTGTCAGATCGACTCCTAGTCGACCAGCGATCGCTAGTAGGTGGACCACAGAGTTGGTTGAACCCCCCACGGCTGCGACCGCAATGATGGCATTGATAAAAGATTCTCTGATCATGATCTGAGATGGGCGGCGATCGGCGCGGATCATCTCGACGATCTGGCGACCGGTTTCGTGAGAGAGCGCTAGGAGCCTGGCATCTGCAGCGGGTGTACCCGCAAATCCAGGGATCGTCATTCCCAGAGCTTCCGCAACGACGGCCATCGTTGAAGCGGTACCCATGGTGTTGCAGTGACCTTTGCTGCGGATCATTGAAGATTCTGACTTAATAAATTGTTCGTTCGAAAGTTGACCACTACGTACCTCTTCGCTCAGGCGCCATACATCGGTGCCGCAACCAAGTGCTTCACCGCGGAAGGTACCGGTGAGCATCGGTCCGCCAGGTACAACAATTGCGGGTAGATCAACAGAGGCTGCTGCCATTAAGAGTGCAGGGATTGTTTTGTCACATCCACCAAGTAAGACCACCCCATCGATGGGATTGGCGCGGAGCATCTCTTCAATCGCCATCGAGGCCATATTCCGCCAGAGCATGGCGGTGGGCTTCACCTGTGTTTCACCCAGAGAAACGACGGGAAGGTTGAGCGGAATTCCGCCAGCCTCCCAAATCCCTTTTTGGACATACTCGGATACCTCGTTGAGGTGGGCATTACAAGGAGTTAAGTCAGAGGCGGTATTTGCAATGGCGATATGTGGCTTGGTGCCGTCGAATGCATCTTCGGGTAAACCACGTCGCATCCACGCGCGGTGAATATATGCATTGCGATCGTTGCCGCCGTACCACTGTGCACTTCGAAGTTCACTCATCGCAACTCGCTCACTATTCCATCAATAGGAAAGGCAGATTAGGATTTGGGAGACTATAACATGCGGTCTACGATCCCAGATTAGGAAAACATGAGAGCCCTGCGCGTTATTGCCCCGCATACCGTTGAGATTGCAGATCTTCCTGATCTCGTTGCGGGACCCGGCCAGCTCTTGGTCGAAGTCGAAAGGGCTGGCATCTGCGGAACTGACGTTGAGCTCTACACCGGGAAGATGGCCTACTACGAATCCGGTCGAACAACGTACCCAGTGCAGATCGGTCATGAATGGGTAGGTACCGTCATCGCTGTTGGTGCTGGAGTATCAACGAGTTGGATCGGTAAGCGCACTACTGGTGACACCATGTTGGGTTGTGGGCTCTGCGCGCGTTGTGCCTCCGGCAAGACATATATCTGCGATGATCGTATCGAAATTGGAATCACCGATGGTTGGGGTGGCGCGCTTGCAGAGCTGATTCTGATTCCCGAGGTTTATGCCTATGAAGTTCCCCCTTCTATCTCACTTGCCGCGGCTGCAATGATCGAGCCGGCGGGCAATTCACTGCGGACAGTCGAAGCGACCGAATTAGGCGAGAATCAGAAACTCTTGATACTTGGCTCCGGAACAATTGGATTACTGGCAGCGGAATTTGCTCTCGCAAAAAATATCGAAGTTCATATCGCCGGCGAGCATGAGTCTTCCTTGCAGTTAGCGCGAGAAATTGGTGTCCTGCATACCCACCATATTTCCGAGATCCAAACAGATGAAAAGCGGGAATATGATGCAGTAATCGATGCATCGAGCGGCCATCTCATGCCAAATCTTGCCCTTACAAAAGTGTTGCCAGGTGGCAAAGTTGTTCTGATCGGTCTATCGGGCGCTCCGAGTCTCATCGACACTCGACAACAAGTTTTGCAGGATGTCACGATCGTCGGGATTCTCTCTGCATCTCCTGGGTTGCAAGGAGCCATCGACTACTTTGCTTCCGGGCTGGTTAATCCTGAGCCGCTGATTAGTGAGGTGATTGGTTTGCACGAGGTAGCAGATCGCCTCGCTGGAAATCGCAATACTGCAGCCGGAGCTGGCCCGAAGATTCATGTTGATCCGAGGCTTCTGTAATGCTGCCTAGGGTGTGGGACACACGTAAATGTCATGTAGGTGAAGGGCCTGTGGCAACAGGCATCGACCACAATCTCATCTACTGGGTAGATATATTGAATAACAAAGTTCACTGGCGCGATTTAGAGACGGCTGCCTCCGGAGAAATCGTCACACCCGAACACGTCAGCTTTGTATTGCCACAAGTTAACGGTGGATTGATTTTGGGGACGGCACTTGGCCCGGTTGCATTTAAGGAACCGCATAACATTGCGGCGTTACCTACCCGCGCTATTGCGGATGGTTCACCCGATCCGATTCCAATGCGCTGGAACGATGCCAAGGTGGGGCCTTCAGGAGAGATCTGGATGGGGACCAGCGCTTACGGTGAGAAGAGTGATCGCATTGGGCTGCATCGACTTAGCGCGGACGGCACGAAAATTGAGAGAGTCCTGTCTGGGATGGGGTTAAGCAATGGCCTGGACTGGAGCCCGGACGAGAAGACCTTCTACCTGATCGACACCGTTGCGCTGACCCTGTACTGCTTTGATTACCAGGACGGCCAGATATCGAATCAGCGGATTGGCATGACCTTTGATCCTGCTCTCGAGCAGTATCCCGATGGCATGACGGTTGATAGCGAGGGTTGCGTCTGGATCGCCTTCTGGAACGGCAGTTGCCTGCGGCGTTACTCGCCCACCTTCGAGCTCCTTCTTACGGTTGATTTCCCAGTTCGTTTTGTATCGAGTTGCGCCTTTGCGGGGCCCGAGTTAAAAACACTAGTCGTTACGACCGCGATAGGTGACAATGGGTGGCATGACGATCATGAGTCGGCTGGCATGACCTTTATCCTGGAAACCGATGTCGTTGGAAAGGCTTCGTATGTCTTCAAGCACTAATCCCCAAGGCGAGCAAGAGGGTCGCGTTGCGATCGTCACCGGTGGGTCAAGTGGAATCGGCAGGGGAGCGGCTAACGAACTCGCCAGACAAGGCGCATCAGTTGTAGTCCACGGTCTCGCTCTCGATGAGGCGCACCTAGTCGTTCAAGAGATTCGTATCGCAGGTGGAAGAGCGATTGCAACCTCTGGACCGATCGATGACCCCGAAACTGCCTTGGCCGCAGTCGACCTGGCGCTCTCTGAATATGGTCAACTCGATGTCCTGGTTACATCCGCGGGAATTCAACGGTATGGAACTGCGATCGATACACCGATTGAAACGTGGGACGAAGTCTTCAACGTAAATGTGAAGGGCGTCTTCTTGGCCTGCAAGGCCGCGCTTCCTGAACTGCGCAAGAGCGCAGCGGGAAGCATCGCAATCATCGCCTCGGTGCAGGCGAGTGCCACGCAAGCAAATGTTGCTGCATACACCTCTAGCAAAGGTGCACTACTTTCGCTGGCGCGCGCCATAGCTGTCGATGAAGGTCCTTATGGCGTTCGCGTAAATTCAATAAGCCCGGGAACTATTGATACTCCGATGCTGCGCAATACTGCACGCCTTTTGAGCGACGGTTCCTCTGCTGGAATGCAGGCACTCGTAGATGATTGGGGATCGGCGCATGCGCTCGGTCGCACCGGCACTATCCAGGAACTTGGTGCGGTGATCTCGTTTGTAACTAGTCCGCGTGCCAGCTTTATGACTGGTGATGACATACGCGTGGATGGTGGACTCTTAGCTCGACTCGCTGCTGCCGCGCCAAAGGGAGAGAAGAAGTGATCTTCCTCAGCGAACAACTCTCTGCTAGGCCTGCTCCACTGTGGGAGCTCGTGAAGCAGTGTGGCGTTAGCTACACCGTTTCACTTCTACAAGGTGCCGAACAAGAGCAGCGCATGTTCGCATCAGTTGGCGACGGAAAACTCGCAGCCGGATTTACCGACGGAATCACTCCTTGGTCTGCAGCTGGGATCGCCCGCGACAAAGCGACCTTCGCTGCGCACGGGATCGAGATGATTGGCATTGAAGATACTGCTCCGATGGATCGCATCCGCTTAGGTCTACCCGGGCGCGACGAGGAGATTGCTCATGTCATTGAGCAGATAGAGGCTATGGGCAAATTGGGCATCAAGACCCTTTGCTACAATTGGATGGCAGTTTCGAGTTGGGCGCGTACACGAACGGACATCGTCTCAAGGGGTGGAGCGCTGGTGACTGGCTTCAAACTTTCGGATACCGATGGGATGTCGCGGATCGCAGAGCCCGGTGAGTACACCGCCGATCAACTCTGGGGCGCACTGCAGTACTTCCTGGATGCGGTAATCCCGGTAGCCGAGGCAGCAAATGTCCGGCTCGGAATGCACCCCGATGATCCACCACTTCAGGAGATGCGCGGCATGCCCCGCATCATGAACTCGATCGAGAACTATCGGCGCCTACTCGACATGTATCCGTCGAAGGCAAATGGGATAACGCTCTGCCAGGGTAACTTCGCGTTGATGACCGATGACCTGCCCAGCGTCATCCGTGAATTTGGCGGGCGCGATGCCATCGCCTTTGTGCACTTCCGCGACATCGTGGGGGATGCCACGGATTTCGAAGAGACCTTCCATGATGCCGGACAGAACGACTTGCCCGCCTGCATCGAGGCATATAAAGAGGTGGGCTTTCATGGTCCGATGCGACCTGATCACGTGCCAACTATGTATGGAGAGAGCAACGAGCGCCCCGCCTACGAGACTTTGGGCAGGCTCTTCGCCCTAGGTTATATCCGCGGGCTCATCCATTCCATTTACGGAAAGCCAAAGGCCACCCGTTAGAACTGGTCGGGATGACGGGATTTGAACCCACGACCCCCAGACCCCCAGCCTGGTGCGCTACCAAACTGCGCCACATCCCGTTAGGAAAATTCTAGGGAATAATTTTTTGGACGCAAGCGTTAAAAATTTCGGACCAGCCAAATGGGGGTCCACCGATTGCACCGGGTGATTCTGCCCATCAAAGTCGGGCGGCGCTCGGGCAAGTAGGTATCTCGCTAACTAAAAGGAGAAATCTAAATGTCATACACACTAGTAAAGAACGGTCGCCGTAACTCATTCCCTTCCATTGCGGAGTACTTCCCAAATGTCGAAGCCTGGTCAGTTGGATTTGACCGCGAGTGGCGCCTCTTGGAGCAGCTCCAAAACAACCTGATGGGTGGAACTTCTTCCTACCCTCCTTACAACATCAAGCAACGCTCAGAGGATCTCTATGAGATCGAGATGGCGGTCGCTGGGTTCTCTAAGGCCGAGTTGCGCGTAGAGCTGCATAACAACCAACTCACAATCGAGGGCTCAAAGCAAAGCAACGATGAGGACTCTGGTGATTCTTATGTCTACAAGGGCATCGCCGGTCGTCAATTCCGTCAGACCTTTGCGCTCGCAGATCATGTAAAGGTAGTCGGCTCAGAGTTGAAGGATGGCATCTTGACCATCTCCCTCGAGCGTGAACTTCCTGAGGAGAAGAAGCCTCGCCTGATCGAGATCAAGTAAGTAGCAGAGCCTCCCGCCTCACACAAAATGGGGCGGGAGCGCTCACCCCGATGATTCGGGATTATCAAAAATCATGAGAGGTGTCCTCCAAAGCGAAACACTAATAATCTCAACGCCTGCCACCTGGTGAGCATTTTGAATAGATCGCCGAACTGCTTTTCGACTAAAACGGAAGAGGAAAAATGCGGTGGGAAGCTCTAAAAATAGTGCTAATCCCAGGGCTATCTCGAAATCATTTCCGGGATTTGCGGTGACGACATCGAACCAAGCATCGATGACGAGAAATGTAGCTGAGATCATCGCCCCCGGGATTGCGGCTTGCCTCTTCTTCCAGAGTGCCCAACTTGTCCCGAGCCACGTCACGCTCATTCCAAGGTCATATCCGATCCAGGCCATGTTCCAGTGCGCTGCGTGATAGGAAGTTGGAAGGAATTTGAGCAGATAGAAGATCCACCCGAAGAGCGATAGTGACGCGATAATGAGAAGAGCGCTTTGGAGGCGATGAGTAGCCCACGAGCCAAATCTTGTACTCATACAACTCGTTTCTTTGATTGCATTTACTATACCCCCGGGGGTATAGTAAATGCAATGGGCAGTGCAGCCCGTGGCGATAGGGAGTCAACGTGGCAAGAGTTGTAATTCTGGGTGCAGGGGTCGCAGGGCATACGGCCGCTCTCCACGCCAAGAGGATGCTCGGCAAGCAGCACGAAATTGTGGTCGTCTCGCCCAACTCCAAATACAACTGGATTCCTTCTAACATTTGGGTGGGGGTGGGCAAAATGTCGGCCGCTCAGGTCACCTTCCCACTAGCGCCCGTGTACAAAAGACAAGGGATCACCTTTCATCAAGCCCTGGCGCGGGCTATTTACCCAGAGGGTGATCTCGCCACAGACTCAGGCTTCGTTCAAATTTCTTATACGGACCCCACTCGCACCGGTGAGATAGCAAATATTTCGTACGACTACCTGATCAATGCCACTGGACCGCGGTTGAATTTCGCGGCCACGCCAGGGCTGGGACCCGACGGCTATACCTCTTCGGTCTGCACCTCGGGTCATGCCGTCGAAGCCGCTAAGTCACTGGAGGCGGTCATCGCCACCTTGAAAACTGGCAAGCGACAGGCTCTTGCAATTGGAGTCGGGCACGGCACCTGTACGTGTGAGGGCGCCGCCTTCGAATACACCTTCAACGTCGAGCACGAACTTCGTGCTGCGGGGGTCAGGGATCTTGCGGAGATTACTTACATTACAAACGAGTATGAGCTCGGGGATTTTGGCGTAGGTGGGCTCGTCTTCTCGCAGGCTGGCTTCCAGACCACGAGCAAGTTGTGGACTGAGTCGCTTTTCAGAGAACGCGGAATTAAAGCGATCCTCGGTGCACACGTTTCGAAGATTGAACCGGGCGAAGCGCATTACGAGTTGGTTGATGGATCAACGGGGATCTTGCGTTTCGATTTCGCCATGTTACTGCCGCCATTTCGAGGAGTCGAGATGCAGGCCTTCGATAAGAATGGCCAGGAGATCTCTGAAAAGCTCTTCGCCCCTTCTGGCTTTATGAAGGTCGATGCAGATTATTCTGGAAAACCTTACGAGGAATGGCTCGCCTCCGACTGGCCAAAGACATATCGCAACCCTCTCTATCCAAATGTCTTTGCCGTTGGCATCGCTTTCGCGCCACCACATCAAATTTCAAAGCCACGCAAGTCACCCAAGGGAACTCTGATCGCACCATCTCCACCGCGCACTGGTATGCCCTCTGGAATTATGGGGAAGTTGGCAGTTATAAGTATTAATGAATTGATTAAGAATGGTCCTTCGGCCCAAGTAGGAACCGCCTCAATGGCCACGATGGGAGCGGCATGCGTCGCCTCTGCAGGTTCAGGGTTGCGGGTCGGTTCGGCCGCATCAATGACGATGTATCCAGTTGTTCCCGATTACGTCGCTTACCCAAATACCGGGCGCAGCCTCGATGACACCTTTGGGGAAATCGGTTTAGCCGGTCACTGGATTAAGTTGGCGCTCCACTACATGTTTATCTATAAGGCAAAGGCCCGCTTCGGCTGGTTTTTGATTCCGGAGTAAGGGAGAGGGCCATGGAAAATCCCAACGAGAGCATTGCGCGTGCGCCTCTTCCAACAGAGAAGACGCTTCGACAACGAAAAAACCTAGTCATTCAATTCTTCAGATTTTGCTCTATTAATCTCAAGATGATCAAGATGATTCGCAAAGGACATCACCCTATGGAACGGAAGGTCAAGTAAATGGCAGCCGCAAAGAGTCCAACTCACACTTTGCAAGATGCAGAAACGATCGCGGCCATAGTGGACCGCATAAAGCGAGCCCAAGGTCAACTAGGTGGAATCGTGCGGATGATGGAGGAGGGGCGCAGTTGCGATGAGATCGTGACTCAGATGTCAGCCGTAAGCAAGGCGGTTCACACCGCCGCGTTCACGCTGATCTCGGCCAGCCTCGAGGAGTGCATCATTGAAGGCCGCAGCGATCAAAAAGCTGTCTCGGAAAAGTTGCAAAAACTCTTCTTGAGTTTGGCCTAACCATGAAGAGACTCATTCTCGTTCTCTTCGCCTCCGTCTTTGCTTTGACAGCATGTGGAACAACCAGTGCAGTAACGACTCTGAGTGCTCCAGATTTTGCGAAGAAGATCAGCGATTCCTCTGTAACCCTCATTGACGTTCGTACCCCCGCCGAGTTTGCCAGCGGACACATCGCAGGTGCGACCAACATCGATTTCGAGTCCGGTAACTTCCCCAACGAGATCAAAAAGCTCGATATGACTAAGACCTATGCCGTCTACTGTCGCAGTGGTAATCGCTCGGCCCAGGCTACCGCCTTGATGGCGAAAGATGGCTTCAAATCCATATTCAATCTGAATGGTGGAATCATAAATTGGCAGAGCGCCGGAAATACATTGGTGAATAATTAATGAAGCGTTACGTAGTTATTGGTGGAGTTGCCGGTGGAATGTCGGCAGCCGCTCGCCTGCGCCGACTGGATGCCGAATCAGAGATCATCGTGCTGGAGAAGAGTGGGCATGTCTCTTATGCCAACTGTGGTTTGCCCTATTTTGTTGGCGGAGTGATTCAAAAGGAAAGTTCGCTCCTCTTGCAAACCCCAGAGAGCCTGCACAAGAGGTTTCGACTCGATGTGCAGACTGGAGCTGAAGTGACTTCAATAGATCGACTGGGACAGGTATTGAAGTACACACAAAAAGGAGTCACGCACGAATTACCCTATGACAAGCTGATCCTCAGTCCTGGGGCAACTCCCATTCGTCCAAATATTCCCGGAATGGAGCGTGCGCTATCTCTTCGAAATATTGAAGATGTTGAGGGGATGGACCGCGCGGTCGCGCAGCACCCCAAGAGTGCGGCAATCGTTGGTGGAGGTTTCATTGGCGTGGAACTCGCCGAGAACCTTCGCCATCGAGGCATTGCCACCTCAGTCATTGAAGCTCAAAATCAAGTGCTCGCCCCCCTCGATCCTGAGATGGCAACATTGGTTGCAGCGGAGATGCGAAAGAATCACATCGACCTGTACCTAGGTGACGCTTTGTCTTCCATTCAAGAGAAGACCGTGACTCTCGCTAGTGGCACAACAGTTCCTGCTGAGATGTTGGTGATGGCGATCGGTGTTAAGCCGGAGACAACATTGGCTAAGAACGCAGGTCTTTTGATCGGGGACCGTGGCGGTATCGCAGTTGATGAATTCAATCTGACTTCTGATCCCAATATTTATGCTATTGGTGATGCGGCCGAAAAGAGAGATGCTCTCGATGGCACCGCCACTCTTGTACCTCTCGCCAATATCGCCAATCGCCAAGGTCGCGTAGTTGCTGATCACATTGCAGGAAAGAAGATCAGACCCGTCGCGACCCAAGGAACAGCGATCGTGAAGGTTTTTGACCTCACTGTCGCAACCTCTGGTTGGAACGAGAAGCGCCTTGCAGCAGCAGGCCGCCCCTATCAGGCGATTCATAACCACCCCGCTTCCCACGCGGGTTACTACCCTGGTGCAGAAGGAATGTCTTTGAAGTTGCTGGTCGATCCAAAGACTCACGAGATTTTGGGAGTTCAAGGCGTTGGGCGAGAAGGTGTTGACAAACGAATCGATGTTATCGCGACTGCGATGCGCGGTGGAATCACCGCTCCAGAGCTCGCAGATCTCGAACTCGCATATGCACCTCCTTTTAGTTCAGCGAAGGACCCAGTTAACATGCTCGGATATATCTCTGAAAACGTTCTGAGTGGTTTAACTCCCACGGCTCAGTGGAGTGAAGTAAGCGATCGCGTCGCAGAGGGCTACACAATTCTCGATGTGCGTAGCGTCGGTGAAGTTGACCGCGGCACACTGCCTGGGGCAATCAATATTCCGATCGACGAGATTAGAGAGCGCAAATCTGAATTGCCGACAGGAAAGATTCTTGTGACCTGCCAAGTAGGTCAGCGCGGCCATGCCGCAACTCGTTTACTTCGCGAGATGGGTTATGAAGCCATCAATCTCGACGGGGGATATATGACCTGGAGTAACTCTCCAGCGCGGAACCAAGAAACAGAACCACTAACAGAAAAGGTAAAAAACTAATGTGCAGTAGAACTACTTGCCGCAAGTGTGGAAAAGCATCGTGGACCGGATGTGGGCAACATGTCGAGCAGGTCATGCGCGGCATCCCGAAGTCGCAACGTTGCCAGGGCCACCAGAACGATCCAAAAGAGCCGGGTCTCTTCTCGCGACTCTTCGGTAAGAAATAAGGGGAGAGCAAATGTGCAGTGCAGTCCGTTGCGACCGATGCGGTAAGGCTACTTGGGCCGGTTGTGGCCAACACATTGAAGAGGCGCTCGAAGGTTTCTCCGCCGAGCAACGATGTGTATGTGACAGCAACCTCTCAACTTGGCTTCCTGGACGATAAGTTCTATGTCCACGATAAACGTCATCAGTTCGGAATTTGAAGAGTTAATCGCCAAAGGCGGGATTACTTTTGTCGATTTCTGGGCGGAGTGGTGCGGCCCCTGCAAAGCTTTCGCTCCCGTTTTTGAAAATGCTGCGGAGCGCTATCCTGAGATCCACTTCGCAAAAGTAGATACTGATGCGGAACAGGAGCTTGCAGCTGCTGCCAATATTTCAGCGATTCCAACCTTGATGGCATTTAGAGATGGAATATTGGTTTTCCGTCAGCCCGGAGCAATCCCCGCTGCTGACTTAGAAGAACTTATTCAAGCTGTTAAGGGCCTTAACATGGAGGCCTTGCGTGCCGATATTCAGAGCCAGAAGGATCATCTGAATGCAGACTGAAGCTGGCAATCGTTGGCGTAGCGCTCTCAAAGAATGGGCGATTCCTGAAATCATTTTGGCACAAGCGCCTGAAGATCCCTGGATTCATCCCCCGGTGCTCTTCCAGATTCCAGAGGTTATAAGTGACTCGATCTCGCACCTGCGGGCACGCGAAGCGCTTCCCCTTGGAGGATCAATACTTGATATTGGATGCGGAGGTGGGATTGCCGCTTTTGCCGTGACTCCTCCAGCAGCGCACGTCATCGGTGTCGATCATCAGCCCGAGATGCTCACGATGTTCTCTGCAAACGCCCGTGACAGAGGTGTTACCTCAGAGGTCTTTGCAGGCTTCTGGCCGGCAATTGCGGATCAAGTTCCAGTAGCTGACGTTGCGACCGCGCATCACGTGGTTTACAACGTCTCGCCGATCGAAGACTTTCTCCTGGAAATGTCCAGGCACGCGCGGAAAAGAGTAGTTCTCGAGGCGCCGCAGCGACACCCGCTCGCTAACTCCTCTGCACTCTGGAAACACTTCTGGCAACTAGATCGCTCCGTCGATCCCACGCCAGAAGATCTCGTGGCTGTATTAACCGAGCTCGGGTTCGCGGCAAATCTAGAACTCTGGAGCGGTCCAATGCGAAGTGAATCTTCCATCGAGCAACTGGCGCACTATTCACGAATCCGACTATGCCTGCCGACCGAGCGCGAGGGTGAGGTGTTGGAGTTTCTACGCACGCAGCCATCACAGGAGTCGAGAGCGCTTGCCACCATCTGGTGGGACACAAATTGATGCTCGATCAAATCCCCAGGCGACTAAGGAGCGCTGTCGCCAACACTTTGGTAGGAGCGCAATTTACATTGCTCGCAATGATAGGAGTCTTGGCGATTCACAAGATCTCCACAACAACTCACGCTTATCTCGACTTTGAGATCGGATCGGTGGTCTTGGGATCGCTCGTGATTGTTAGCGCTGGGTTTGCCCTGAGACCTGCTCTTCGCATCTCGCCGATTCCAAAGGGTGATGCTCCACTTATTGAGTCTGGAATTTATAAGAGGGTCAGACACCCCATGTATCTCGGGGTGATTCTGATCGGGTTTGGGGCGGCAGGGCATGCAGACTCGACGGCCTCCTGGGTGCTCGAGGGACTCTTAATTATTACTCTCAATGTGAAAGCTCGCTTT
The DNA here is from genome assembly GCA_036726125.1 of Candidatus Nanopelagicaceae bacterium. Lineage (GTDB taxonomy): Bacteria > Actinomycetota > Actinomycetes > Nanopelagicales > Nanopelagicaceae > PALSA-747. Next base: position 25,710 of record DAIMCZ010000005.1, on the reverse strand, counting down.
GAAGATGCTTTGCTCATGGAGTTGCATCCTGAATCGGCGCACTACCAAATGCATGTTTCGCGGATCTTGCCCTGCGTGGGAAGTAGTTGCAGAACTAACTGCCAACTGGATTGAGTAGCTTCTAGAAGCGACGGGCGGCGACGAACTTCTCGCCACCAAACCAAGCCCCAAAACTTTCGATGCGGACGCGCGCTCCGGTATGCGGAGCATCAACCATCTGACCATTGCCGAAGTAGATTCCCACATGAGAGATCGGTTGCCCGAAGAAGACGAGATCTCCCGGACGAATCGCATTGAGTGGAATCCATTTTCCATATGAAGTTTGCGCCGCTGCGGAGTGTGGGACGGATATTCCGGCCTGTTGCAGGGCGCGCATCGTAAGCCCCGAACAATCCCAATACACGAGTCCAGCTCCGCCGAACATGTAGCGGGAACCGAGTTGTTTGAGGGCGTACCGAAGTGCAATCGCCTCCGCGCCGGTCGCGGCAATCTTCCCCTTTGCCAGGGCTAGCGATTTCTTTTGATAGGCATTATCCGAGGAGGCTTGGAGAGCGGCGAGGCGAGCACGTTCAGCTTTGGTGAGACCCGAAAGAAGTTTTTGCGCTTGCTTGAGTTTGGCTTGCGCTGCGACCTCTTGTGCTTGATAGCGAGCCTTGGCTGCAGCTACAAGGGCAACCTTCTGGTTCAAAGTGAGGGCGGTGCTCTTGAGCGCGATATCGGCAGCGGCAAATTTACGCATCCGAATCGCGTTCTGGGTTTCAACGACGCTAAGGGATTGAGCGCTATTGAGGTATTGGGTTGGGTCCGAGGAGAACATCAAGGTCATGCCTTGGCCCAAAAATCCATTCTTGTACTGCTCGGCAGCGAGGGCACCGATAGAGCGCTTCAGGGCTGTAAGGCTCGCCGTCTGAACGCTGTCCTTGGCCTGGACCGAATTGAGCGAGCGTGTCAGATTGATCAAATCAACTTGAGATTGTTGGGCTGATTCGGCGATGGCAGAGGCTTGAATCTGCAGCGAGGTGACTTGCGCTTGGACTGCCGCGATGGATTGTGCCGCATTAGCGTTCGGAGAGATGGAGAGCAGGAGTGCGGCCAAAGATGAGGCAGTTAAGGCCCAGGTGATCGGGCGTTTGAGTGTCGCTCGAAAACTCATTGGGTTAGGTTACCGTAAGGTATCTCGCGGGAAGCAAGCGCTAACTGGGCTAATATTGAGCGTATTGCGTCAGAATTTACTGAGAATGCGCAATCGATCGGGAGTTTTCGGGTAATGAAATACCTGCAAGCGATGCGCATCCAGCAGTGGAGCAAGAATCTTCTGGTCCTCGTGGCACCCTTTGCGGCCGGCCATGTCTTTCACTATACGATTCTAAGCAAGACTCTCTACGCCTTCTTCGCATTTTCATTTGCAGCCAGCTTCAATTACATCATCAACGATCTGCGCGATGTCGAACGCGATCGCACCAACACGAAGAAATCCGGCAGGCCGATCGCTTCGGGAAGGTTGTCTCCTAACGCGGCCTTGGTTCTCGCTGCGTTCAATGCAATCGCAGCTCTCTTGTTGACCGCGCTACTCCCCGGGGCATTCAAAATCACTATCGGTATTTATGTCCTTCTCACCCTGCTCTACTCCTTTGGGTTGAAGCACGAGCCGATCGTCGAACTTCTTATTGTCTCCTTCGGTTTCGCCTTGCGCGCGATTGGCGGAGCTACTGCGACGCACACCCCAAGTTCGCGATGGTTCCTGGTCGTAGCAACATTTGGACCACTAGTGATCGTGACAGCGAAGCGGATCGCAGAGAAGAAGAATCAGCAGGAGGCAGATGTCAGACCGGTAGTGGCTCAGTACACCAGTGAATTCCTTCAACTCGTACTGACCGTTGCAATTGGAATCACTCTTACCGCTTACAGCCTCTGGGCATTTTCTCTTACGGGAACTCACCCATATGCCGAGATCTCAGTTATCACAGTGACCTTTGGATTGCTGCGCTACATCCTGGCTGTTGAAAAACATAGCGGTGAAGCGCCTGAAGAGGTTATGTACGGCGACTATTACTTTCTTGGGGCGGGTTTCGCTACGGCGCTCCTCTTAGTTCTCTCGGTCTATGCAAATAACTGACCCAGTCATTACTTCAGGGTGGGGAAATAATTTTCACTCCTTGAGTTCAAAGGCATCTGCCTCCACCGTTGCAGAGGCCCAGGAGATCGTCGCCAAGGCAAGCACCGCGCGTGGATTGCTCGCGACTGGTCTGCATCGGAGTTATGGCGACTCAGCGCTTAACTCAGGCGGCACACTTCTTGATTTAGCCGCCATGAATTACATCCGTATTGATCGCGCATCCCGTATTGCCGTAGCAGGGGCAGGTGCCACCATCGCCGAGCTGGAGAGAGCTGCTCTGGCGCAATCTCTCTTTCCACCTATAGTTCCCGGCACAGGTTATGTCACGATGGGTGGGGCGGTCGCTGCTGATATTCATGGCAAATCCCATCACCGCACTGGTTCATTCTCGAAAGCCGTGCGTCGCATGACGCTCTTACTTTCCACTGGTGAGGTTGTTGATTACACCCCCAAGGATGTTGAGTTTTGGGCCACAGTCGGAGGGCTTGGCCTCACCGGAACTATTCTTGAAGTGGAATTAGAACTTCGCGAAGTCACCTCAAATTCTGTCTTCGTTCTAGAAAAGCGGGTGAAGAATCTCGAGGAGATGATCACCACCCTTGCAGAATCAGATTCAGATTTTGAACATACGGTGGCTTGGATCGATCTATCGGGTGACTACCGAGGTCGGGGAGTAGTCAGCCTCGGAAATTATTGTGCGAAGCAGGTGAAGAGTAAGGAAGCTACCTCGAAAGGTCCTACGCTCCCATCGATTGTAGGGAAGAATTTCATTACACCACTTTCGGTGCGAGCCTTCAATGAAATCTGGTACCGAAAGCCACTCAAGAATGGCGAAAGTGCTCTTACTAGATATATGCACCCACTCGATGGAATTAATCGTTGGAATAATATTTATGGCAGCGCTGGATTCCTCCAATACCAATTTGTCATTGATATTGGTAAGGAGCAGATCTTCGAACGCCTCTTCGCAGGGTTGCGCGCCTTGAAGGCGGCATCCTTTCTTGGAGTGCTCAAGAAATTCGGAGAGCAATCAGCAGCCCCGCTCAGCTTCCCGCGTCCTGGATGGACACTCACCCTTGATTACTCGACCTCCGTCCCAGGACTCGAGAAATTTCTGCAGGAGTTCGATGAAGTATTAGTGGCCGCTGGGGGACGCACCTACCTCATCAAAGATTCGCGGGTGGACCCTGCACTTATTCCGGCCATGTACCCGCGCTTGGGTGAGTGGCGCAAAGTACGAGAGAGCATGGACCCAAAGGGGCTGTGGCAATCAGATCAGGCCAGGAGGCTGCACTTATGTTAAATGGATTTAAGAGCCCTGGCCGGATCGCCTTGATCGGTGGCGAGAGCGAGATCGGTTTAGCAATCGTCTCCCATCTTCCAGAAGATAAATCTCGCGAGGTAATCCTCGTCAGTCGAAGTGGTGAATATGCCATGGATATCACCGTGAAGGCTGATCGCGAAAGAACGGTTCACAATCTCTTCGCGAAGGGTGACGTTGACCTTGCCATCGTGGCGGTGGGGCTATTGGGAAATGATCCCGATAAGAGTTCCGCAGATAATTTGCTGGCCGCGATGGATGTTAACTATTTAAGCACCGTTCACTTCGTTGAGCTTCTCGTGGAGCGGATGAAGGAGCAGGCGCACGGCACGATTCTGCTCATAAGTTCCTTCGCACAGGTGAGACCGCGCGACGACAACTTCGGTTACGGATCGACCAAAGCAGGGCTGGACTTTTACGCTCGCGGACTCGCCTCTAAGTTAAAGGGAACAGGGGTCACCGTAAAGATTCTCCGTCCCGGTTTTGTGCAGAGCAAGATGACCCGGGGCATGGCCCTGCCGCCCTTCGCGATTACCTCCGAGGAGTGCGGCCGATACGGGGCGCAGGCGCTGCGTTCTAAGAAATTGATCACCTGGGCGCCTTCAATTTTGAAATATGTAGCGGTCGTCTTTAAGGCGCTGCCAGCATTTATCTTCACCAGGATTTCACATCGCTGACTGGTATCTTCGTATCGTGAAGTGGGTGAAAGAGCGTGGAGTTGCGCTCCGCGAATGGGCGAAGAGGCTAAGCCGAATCAAGAGAGCATTGATTGCAGTTCCCTCCCTATTCCTCATCGTCGTCCTTTGGTCGGTCAGTACCGCGCTGCTAGCTCCAGGAACCGATCCGCTCTCGGCTCGCTTGGCCGAATGGGGTCGCAACCACTATTTAGGTTTCGTCGTTACCGCTCTTGAAAATGCGCAGTACAGCATCGATAAGCCAAAGATCGGTGGAAACCTTGATCCCTCAGCCTCGAAGGCGTTGGCACAAAACGCAATTCAATATGCCAAAACTTTGCCTAGCGTCGTGACTCCTGCGCTCCCCGGCGAGGGCGATCTCAAGACTGTTTATAAGGTCAATGGAACTCCCGCGATCCAAGTTGGTTTTCTACGTCCCGATGCGGAGCACACCTCTTACCTTGCAGGCATTGCAATCATGCAAACTTCGCTTCTGCGCTTTGCGCAATATCCAGGTTTCTCAGAGCCCGGTCAGTTGGGAAAAATCGGCCAGGCCGATCATCTGGCAGGTGCCGATTTAACGGGTCTGGCCGCCACTTTCAATAGCGCATTTAAAGTGAAGGATTCACTCGGTGGTTATTATCAAAATGGCGTGATGATTAAACCCCTAGTGCAAGGAAAAGCTGCGCTCGTTATTTACAAGGACGGTCATGTTGAGATTGGCTCATGGGGGAGTGAACTCACGATGAATCCCCAGGTGGCATCTGTAAGGCAGAATCTCAGTCTTCTTATTGATAATGGAGTTGTTGCTCCCGACCTCAATAAGGATGTTCTCGCCAAGTGGGGTTGGACTGTTAAGAACGCGCACTATGTTTGGCGCTCCGGTGTAGGTATCGATGCATCAGGAAATGTCATTTATGTTGCGGGCAATTCTCTATCGGTGCAGAGTTTGGCTAACTTGCTGAAAACGGCAGGAGCTGTACGCGCTA
>DAIMCZ010000005.1:0-20510 GCA_036726125.1 Candidatus Nanopelagicaceae bacterium | reverse complement strand
CTATCGGTGCAGAGTTTGGCTAACTTGCTGAAAACGGCAGGAGCTGTACGCGCTATGGAACTTGATATCAATCAAGAGTGGATTTCGTATATGTGGTATCCACCGGCAATAAATGGTGGGGCTGTAAATCCAATCAAGTTAGTTCCCTTTACTCGCCCCGCAAAGCGCTACTTCAGTCCGAGCAGCCGCGATTTCTTTGCGGTGTATACCCGCGATAAGCAGCTACCTACTTCTCCTGAATCAAATACTCACTCAAACGTGCTGCAGTCGCCATCACTTGTGCCGCGTGTGCTCTACCCGGTTGGCGACTCAAGCGCTCCATCGGGCCACTGATACTTACTGCTGCAATAACTTTGTTATTGGGTCCACGGACCGGTGCGCTGACCGATGCCACTCCCGCTTCACGCTCTCCGACTGATTGAGCCCACCCGCGTCGGCGCACCGCCGAAAGAGTGGCTGCCGTAAATTTCGCATTGACCAATCCGCGATGCAACTTATCTGGCTCTTCCCACGCCAAAAGAATTTGCGCTGCGGATCCCGCCTGCATAGTGAGCACGGTTCCAACTGGAACAGAGTCGCGCAAGCCTGATAAGCGTTCAGCTGTTGCAACGCAGATACGTTGATCGCCTTGGCGACGATATAACTGCGCACTTTCGCCACATGCATCGCGAAGGGCGGATAGCGCAGGGGCAGCAACTGAGAGCAGGCGATCCTCACCAGCGGCAGATGCCAACTCTGCGGCGCGCGCTCCTAGAACAAAGCGTCCCATCAGATCGCGAGTGACCAAGCGATGGAATTCAAGTGCAACGGCCAAGCGGTGGGCGGTAGGGCGAGCGATTCCGGTAGCGGCAACAAGCTCTGCGAGGGAGTGAGGCCCGGCCTCAAGGGTGGCCAATATTCGGACGGATTTGTCTAATACGCCGACTCCGCTATTCTTAGTGTCCATACTCTAATACTGGCATCTTACACTTTGAGATGCAAGATCTGAGGGGATTTCACCGTCGAAGGAGGAGCAATGAGTAAGACGCTAGCCGAGAAGATTTGGGCCGATCACGTCGTCCGTAGTGCCGAGGGAGAACCAGACCTCGTTTATATCGATCTCCACCTCATTCACGAAGTTACCTCAGCGCAGGCCTTTGATGGTCTCCGTTTGGCAGGTCGCCAAGTGCGCCGCCCCGACCTCACCATTGCGACAGAGGATCACAACACTCCGACCCTCAACATCAACCTTCCGATCGCTGATCCGGTCTCAAAGTTGCAGGTAGATACCCTGCGCCAGAATGCAGCCGAGTTTGGAATTCGCATCCACTCTCTGGGCGACGCCGAGCAAGGAATCGTTCACGTCGTCGGGCCACAACTTGGAATTACTCAACCCGGCATGACAATCGTCTGCGGTGACTCACACACTTCGACCCACGGAGCTTTCGGTGCTCTCGCATTCGGAATCGGAACATCTGAGGTAGAGCATGTTCTCGCTACCCAGACCTTGCCTTTGGTCCGCCCTAAGACCATGGCGATCAATGTCGATGGTGTTCTTCCAGAAGGCGTGACAGCAAAGGATGTGATCCTCGCGATTATCGCAAAGATCGGCACTGGCGGTGGGCAAGGCTATGTCATTGAATATCGCGGATCGACAATCCGTGCGCTCTCCATGGAAGGTCGCATGACGATCTGCAATATGTCCATCGAAGCTGGTGCACGTGCTGGTTTGATTGCACCGGATGAAACAACATTTGAATATGTAAAGAGCAAGCCACATGCACCGCAAGGCGCAGACTGGGATGCTGCAGTTGAATACTGGAAGACGCTACAGAGCGATGCTGATGCAAAGTTCGATGTTGAGATCTCCTTCAAGGCTGAAGAGTTGGCACCATTCGTTACATGGGGAACTAACCCTGGACAAGGACTCCCATTAAACGCCTCAGTTCCAAATCCTGCTGAGATTGCCGATGTTGAAGAGCGCGGAGCTGCAGAGCGGGCCTTGACCTACATGGGTCTTGAAGCAGGCGTTCCACTTAAGTCGATCAAGGTTGACACCATCTTCTTAGGCTCTTGCACCAACGGTCGTATTGAAGACTTACGTGCGGCGGCAGCTGTACTCAAGGGAAAGAAGAAGGCAGATTCAGTTCGCATGCTGGTGGTTCCGGGATCAGCGCGCGTTCGCCTCCAGGCAGAGCAAGAAGGGTTGGATAAGGTCTTCATCGACTTCGGAGCAGAATGGCGTAACGCCGGTTGCTCTATGTGTCTTGGTATGAACCCTGATCAACTCGCCGTTGGTGAACGTTCTGCATCGACATCAAATCGCAACTTTGAAGGACGTCAGGGCAAGGGTGGTCGTACACACCTCGTGAGCCCACTGGTTGCAGCTGCAACTGCTATCCGCGGCACACTCTCATCTCCAGCAGATCTGTAAGGAGCACACAATGGAAAAATTTATAACTCACACGGGCACAGCAGTTCCTCTACGTCGCTCCAATGTTGATACCGATCAGATCATCCCTGCGGTTTACCTGAAGCGCGTGACAAAGAGCGGATTCGAAGATGGACTCTTCGCAGCATGGCGCAACGATCCAGAGTTCGTGCTCAATCAACCGCAGTACCAGGGTGCAACGGTGCTTGTTGCCGGAGTCGATTTTGGTACCGGCTCTTCTCGCGAGCACGCTGTCTGGGCGCTGCAGAACTATGGCTTCAAAGCAGTGATTTCTAGTCGCTTTGCCGATATCTTCCGCGGAAATTCGCTCAAGGGCGGCTTGCTAACTGTGATCTTGCCTCAGGAGAACGTGGAGAAGATTTGGGATCTCATTGAAGCCGACCCAACCACCTCCATCACCGTTGATTTAGAGGCGAAGAACGTCCGTCTAGGCAGTGAAGTCTTTCCCTTTGAACTCGACGATTACACCCGCTGGCGCCTCATGGAGGGCCTCGATGACATCGGATTAACGCTGAAAAACATAGATGCGGTGAGCGCTTATGAGAGCGCTCGTCCGGCCTACAAGCCTAAAACCCTTCCAGCACGCTCATAATTCCTCCTTTCAGCGGTGGCGATGAAACTCTCCACCGCTGATTTAGAGTTTTTTACGCGTAAAAAGTGCACTTTTTCACCTGCGACACACCGTTATTAATAGAGGGTCTTTCAAGATTGCACGCGTAGATTTCTTGTATGTAGGCAAAAGCCTAATGAATACGCGTATTTAAGGGGAACTAATGAACAAGGCCCAGTTCATCGCATACTTGGCTCCACAGTTTGGGGATAGCAAGAAAGAGGCAGCTCGCGCTGTCGATGTAGTTTTTGATGCAATCGTTCGCAACATCTCAAAGGGCGACGATGTGATGATCAATGACTTCGGTAAGTTTAAGAAGGTTGATCGTCCAGCACGTAAGGGTCGCAACCCATTTACCGGTGAGACCATCCAGATCAAGGCGAGCAAGAAAGTTCGCTTCTTGCCAGCAAAGGCACTCAAGGAGATCATCTCAGGCGCTCGTAAGCTTGAAGCTGCTCCAAAGCCACCAGTAAAGGTTGTTCCAAAGGTAGTTGCTAAGCCTGTCGTAAAGGCAGTTGCCAAGAAGGCTGCTCCTGCTAAGAAGGCAGCACCAGCAAAGAAGGCTGCTCCTGCTAAGAAGGCTCCTGCTAAGAAGGCAGCGCCAGCGAAGAAGGCTCCTGCTAAGAAGGCAGCACCAGCAAAGAAGGCTGCTCCTGCTAAGAAGGCAGTCAAGCGTTAATCTCTTCTACATTCTGATCGGGGGAGGCGTAATCGCTTCCCCCGATTTCTTTTTGTAACACTGGCGGAGCGACTAAACTCTCTTCGTGGCTAATCAGGGAAGTGAGCTCAACCCCATCTACAGCCCACCGCATGGAAGACCGCTTGGCACCAATGCAACATGGAAAGTTGGAGCAGCGTTCTTAATTCCACTTTTGAAATTGATTTCAAAGCCGCGCTGGCTTGGTACCTCGAATATTCCAAAGAGCGGTCCCATGATCGCAATCAGCAATCACATTTCTTATGTCGATCCTTTGATCTTCGCCCACTTCTTATACGGAAATGGGCGCGCAGTTCGCTTCCTTGGTAAGGCATCACTCTTTCGTTTACCGATCGTTGGATGGGTACTGCGCGGCGCTGAGCAGGTCCCTGTTGAGCGAGAGATCAAAGGGGCAGCGGCAGTTGCGCTACCTCATGCAATCGCCTTTCTTAGCGCTGGGCACTGCCTAGGCGTCTACCCTGAGGGGACTTTGACGCGCGATCAAGATCACTGGCCTATGGTGGCTAAGACCGGGTTGGCGCGCCTGGCTGTGATGACTAAGGCTCCGGTGATTCCTTGCGCGCAATGGGGAGCGGTAGAAATTCTGGCTCCCTATAGCAAGCGCCCCAAATTGTGGCCCCGAACTAAGGTGACGGTGATCGCAGGTGCACCTCTCGATTTCTCTCCTTGGTATGGAAAAGAAGATGACCATGATGCGATGATCGAGGCAACTGCATATGCAATGGCCGCGATTACCAATTTGTTAGTTGAAATTCGTGGCGAAGCCGCACCGACGACAATATTTGATCCTCGTCAGTCAGATCTTCCTCGTACGGGAAATTACAAGAAGAGGAAGAACAAGTAATGACACGCGTGACGGTTTTAGGAACAGGTGCTTGGGGAACCACTCTTGCGCAGGTGCTCTGCGATGCCGGTCACCAAGTATCGATCTGGGGTCGTAACAACGAAGTTGTCACTGAAATCAATGCATCGCGAAGTAATCACAAGTTTCTTCCTGGAATCTATCTCCCGGAAAATTTGCACGCGACAGTTAATATCGAAGAGGCTTTTCAGTTTGGAGAAGCGATTGTTCTCGCCGTTCCAGCCCAGACGCTGCGTGAGAATTTGAAGAATTGGAACTCGATCTTCCCAAAGGATCTACCGATCATCTCCACACTTAAAGGCATCGAAGCGGAGACCATGTCGCGAATGACTGAGGTGATCGTTGAAGAGCTCGGCACTGTTTCTTCCTTGATTGGTCTAATCACTGGACCCAATCTCGCTGGTGAGTTATCGCTACGGGAACCCGCCGGTGCTGTCGCTGCCTCCTCAAATCCTCAATTGCAGCTCCTGATGATCGACCTATTTACCACACCGTACTTTCGCATCTATCCCTCTGATGACCTTGTCGGCTGCGAACTCGCAGGCGCCGCGAAGAGCGTGGTGGCACTTGCCGTAGGTATGACTATTGGAATGAATCTAGGTGAAAATACCCAAGCGATGATCATCACGCGCGGCTTATCTGAGGTGGCGCGCTTTGGACAGAGCTATGGCGCAAATCCATTGACCTTCCTAGGGCTGGCTGGCATGGGAGATATCGTCGCGAGTTGCGGCTCGGCGCTCTCACGCAATCGTCAATTTGGTGAGGCCTATGGCCGAACCGGCACGATGGATGGCGCTCGGTCGGAGGTTGCGAAGACTGTGGAGGGCGTCGCATCGGCGCCTGCGATTCGCGAGTTGGCACACCGAGTTGGAGTCGAAGTCCCTATCATTGAAGTTATGGCAGATGCGGTAACTGGATCAATTACACCGCACCAAGCGATGGAGCGGTTAATGTCCGTCAGCACGCTGGCTGAATTATGATGAGCAAAAAGCGGGTCGCAATTGTTTTTGGTGGGCAGTCATCTGAACACGAAATCTCATGCATCTCCGCAGGAGGAGTTCTCGGCGCGATTGACCGCGAACGATTTGATCCGATCCTGATTGGAATTACTCGTTCAGGTAAATGGGTGCTCGTAGATCAAGCGACAACGCTCGCCATCAAAGACGGAAAACTCCCAGAGGTCGATACATCATTACCAGCCATCGATGCCGACGTTCATGGATTTAGCTCTAACGGGCAGGCGCTCAATATCGATGTGCTCTTCCCGCTTCTTCACGGCCCTTATGGTGAAGATGGCACGGTGCAAGGGCTCTGCGAGATGGCGGGAATTCGATATGTAGGCTCTGGAGTTTTGGCTAGCGCGGTGGCGATGGATAAGACCTTTGCTAAACCTATCTTCGCAGCGCATGGTTTCAAGGTCGCTCCCGGAATCGTTCTTAAGCAGGGGGAGTGGAGCGCTTCTCAAATCGAAAACTTGAAGTATCCAGTCTTTGTAAAACCCGCCCGGAGCGGTTCTAGCCGTGGAACCACAAAGGTGAAGCACTTTGCCGAACTTCCAGCGGCCATCGATCACGGTTTTGCGTTCGATACCAAAGTAATGATTGAAGAGGCGATCGTAGGTCGCGAGATTGAGTGCGGCGTTCTTGAAAGTAGTGGCAGTGCAAAAGCCTCGCCTGTGGGCGAAATTAAGTTTCTAGGGGCTCACGAGTTCTACGATTTCGAAGCAAAATACCTTGATGATGCAACCACGGTTGTCTTCCCGGAAGATTTGCCTGCAGGAGTTGAGGCCGAGATTCAGAGGTCGGCGATTGAAGCATTTAAGGCCCTAGGGTGCGAGGGTCTGGCGCGCGTTGACTTCTTCTACACGGATAAAGGCGAGGTTGTTATTAACGAGCTGAACACTATGCCTGGCTTTACGCCCACCTCAATGTTTCCAAAGTTGTGGGGACGTGGCGGAGTTACATACTCCGAAGTGATTACTCGGCTGATTGATGCGGCGTTAACCCGCTCAGCCCACGTCACCCGTTAAGCGGAGTGACAGTAATTTCTAGGTTGGAACGTACGACTTTTAGAAGGTGGTGATTGGGGATTTCGATCCAACCATCTTGTGGCCAGCCCGATGAGGCAACTAATACTTCGCCGTTATCGGCTTTGTAGAAGAGGTCGTAGTAGTCCGACGGTTCTCCCTCTGGAATTCTCTCGTTGTGATGTTCATTGATTACGAAGAACTCTGTCGGCGTCAAGAACATCGCATTGATGCTCGAGTATCCGGTGTGCTCGGCGATAATTTTGACGGCGGAGCGAATGCCCTCTTCTACACCAAACTTTTCGATCTCGGTGATGACGAGATAGAAGTAGGTCTCGCTATCTGTGGTACCGCGGCGCAGCGCTAAGTACTTAGCTTCGACGAAAGGAAGGATCGGATCAGGTGGAGTTAACGCTCCATTGTGGATGAACGAGTAGTCACGATAGGCGAACGGGTGAGTGTTTCCCTCGTTGATCGCTAAGGTGCCTGTCGCCCAACGTAGGTGGAGCAGCGCGCCATTTGATTTGAGATTGTGTGCGGCTTCATCAAAGACACTGCTCTCTTTAGCTCGAGTAGGTTCAACGAGCAAGGTTGGATGTGCTTCGACGTTACACGTTGCGATGCCCCAACCATCACCGTGGCGAGCAGATAGCGCAGCAAAATCACTAAACCCCGCACCTGCAGCCTCCACGAGAGTCTTTTCGTCAGCGGATACAAATCCCATCAAGCGACACATTGGAAAATCCTTCTCTTAAATGAATTAGTTGTTGGTATCGAAGAAGACGTTCTTGGTCTCAGTGAAGGCGTCGAGTGCATCTGGTCCGAGCTCGCGCCCTAGGCCGGATTGCTTGTAGCCACCGAATGGAGTCCAGTAACGGACCGATGAGTTGGAGTTGACTGAGAGGTTTCCGGCTTCGACGGCGCGCGATACTCGAACGGCGCGACCGATATCGCGGGACCAGATCGATCCTGAGAGGCCGTACTCGGAATCATTGGCAAGACGAATCGCATCTGCTTCATCTTCGAAAGGAAGCACTGATACAACTGGTCCAAAGATCTCTTCGCGATATGCGCGATCTTGAGTTGAAGTAGCAAGAAGAACGGTTGGGGCCATCCAGAATCCGGCGCTATCTGGCTTATTGCCGGTGAAGGCAACGTTGCTTCCCTCGGGAATGTATTCGCGGACGCGCTCGAGTTGTGTCGCAGAGATCAGCGGACCCATCTCGGCAGTTTCGAGTTCCGGAGATTCCACGCGGAACTTCTTAACGGCAACTTCGAACTTCTCCATAAAGGAATCGAGCACCGAGCGCTGCACCAAGATGCGGGAACGAGCGCAGCAATCTTGCCCAGCGTTATCGAAGACTGCGCCCGGAGCGCTTGCGGCTGCCTTCTCGATATCGGCATCAGCAAAGATGACGTTGGCACTCTTGCCGCCGAGTTCTAGGGTCAAACGCTTCACTTGGTCTGCGCAACCGCGCATGATGCCTTTGCCTACGGTTGTTGATCCGGTGAAGACAATCTTGCGAACGTGCGGATGGGTAACGAAACGCTCACCAACAACGCTGCCCTTGCCGGGAATTACGTTGAAGACACCTTCGGGAATTCCTGCAATTACCGCTAGTTCGCCGAGGCGAATTGCAGTGAGGGGAGTGAGCTCGGCAGGCTTCAAAACAACTGTATTTCCGGCAGCCAAAGCAGGAGCAAATCCCCAGCCAGCAATTGGCATAGGGAAGTTCCAAGGGACGATGATGCCGATTACGCCAAGCGGCTCCTTGAAGGTGATATCGATTCCGTTAGGGACTGGAATCTGGCGACCAAAGAGGCGCTCGGGTGCGGCGCTGTAATAATTCAAGCAGTCACGAACGTTGCCGGCTTCCCAACGCGCATTTCCGATGGTGTGACCCGAATTGATGACTTCTAAGGCCGCCAACTCTTCAATGTGTTCATCGACCACACGAGCAAAGTTGCGCAATAACTTAGCGCGATCGCCCGGATTGACCTTGCGCCAACTATCGAATGCCTTGTGTGCACGCTCGATGACCAGATCGGTATCTTCTAGATCTGCGAGGACCACCTCAGCAACTGGAAGCGCGCTGGCAGGGTTAATGACTGTGTATAGGCTCATGGTGAGAAGTTACCTTACATACGTTCGAAGTTGCGAAAGCGTTCCCAGTCGGTGACTGCGCGGCTGAAGGCATCAATTTCGGTGTCGGCCATATGCGTGTAGTGCTTCTGAACATCTGCGCCGAAGGTCTTCTTGACCCATTCGCTATTGGCCCAAAGATCACGCGCCTCGTTGAGCGAGGTTGGAACGCGGGCGGTCTCGAGGGCATAGGCGTTGCCTTCGAAGGCTGGCTCGAGAACCAGCTCATTTTCAATTCCATCGAGGCCGGCAGCAACCATTCCCGCGACAGCGAGGTATGGGTTGGCATCGCCACCAGGTACCCGATTTTCGATACGAAGGGAGTGGCCCTGACCGACTAGGCGCAGAGCGCAGGTGCGATTATCTCGACCCCACTTAAGGGCAGTTGGGGCAAAGGTTCCGTATTGGTAGCGCTTGTATGAATTGATATTGGGGGCGAAGAGCAGGGTGAGCTCACGCATGTGTGCCTGAATACCCGCCAGGTAGTGGCGACCCATGACTGAAAGTCCATCACCGGCATCTCCTGCAAGGACTGCAGAATCATCTTTGCCACGGAAGGAGAGGTGGATGTGGCAGGAGCTTCCTTCACGCTCATTGAACTTCGCCATAAAGGTAAGCGAGCACCCTTGTTGAGATGCAATCTCTTTAGCGCCCATCTTGTAAATCGAGTGGTTGTCGCAAGTGCGCAGTGCATCTTCGTATCTAAAGGCGATCTCGTGCTGTCCGAAGTTACATTCACCCTTCGCGGACTCGACAATTAATCCAGCACCATGCATGTTGAGACGGATCGCACGGAGCAATTTTTCAACGCGCGCTGTACCCATGAGCGAGTAATCGACGTTGTACTGGTTGGCGGGAGTTAGATCTTTGTAGCCCTTGTCCCAAGCCTGCTCAAAGGTATCTTGGAAGACGATAAATTCAAGCTCAGTTCCGCAGAGCGCCAGCATTCCAGCAGCATCAAGGCGAGCGAGTTGGTTCTTCAGGATGGTGCGCGGTGAAACTGAAATCCCATGCTTGTGGTGGTCGACGAAGTCAGCCACGACCATGGCAGTGCCCTCGTGCCAAGGCAGGTAGCGAAGAGTCTCGAAATCTGGAGCCATTCCCATATCGGCATACCCGGTATCCCACGAAGATACGTCGTACCCCTGCACGGTATTCATATCTATATCTACTGCGAGGAGGTAGTTACATCCCTCGGTGCCATTCTTAATAGTATCGGCGATGAAGAAGGGTGCGTGAATGCGCTTACCCTGCATGCGACCCTGCATATCCGTTGCACCGACTACAACTGTGTCGATCTTTCCGCTAGCTACATCTTCCTTTAACTGCTCCAAGGAGAGAGACACAAATACCTCCGATAAGTCGAACGCATGGGTTCGAGTGGTTGAAGAGAGTCAGGTTACTAGCGGGGCAAGGGGCGCACAATAGAAGATGGTTCGTGGCGAGCGATATAAAAACCCTGAGAAACTACCCCGAACTCCCTTCCAAAAGGCAAAGTGACAAGGCACACTTACCCTCAATCCGCGGTGGGAGCATCCCCTGGCACCCCTCGGAATTCGGATCACCGACTAACGGATGGGACGCACAATATATGAGCAATACTCATGATGCAGATGCGAAAAAATTAGCGGAACTTGGATATAAACAGGAGTTCGACCGTAAGTGGTCAGGCTTCAATAACTTTGCAATCTCCTTCTCAATCATCTCGATCCTCTCAGGTTGCTTCACAACCTTCGGCCAAGCTTGGAATAACGGTGGCCCTGTTGCTATCGCACTCGGCTGGCCCCTTGTCGCTGCCTTCGTGATGCTTGTTGGGCTATCGATGTCAGAGCTCGTCTCTGCCATGCCTACCGCCGGCGGAATCTATTACTGGTCACTCAAATTGGGTAAGCCAATCCACGGATGGATTACAGGCTGGCTCAATCTCATGGGCTTGATTGCCGTGACTGCGGGCGTGGACTTTGGTCTCGCTCTCTTTATGCAGAATGCGCTGCAGAACTATTATCCAAAGTTCTGGAATACATCTGACTTGAAGCAGTCCTTCCTGCTCTTCCTGGTGATCATCATTTTGCACGTTGCTATCAACGTCTTCGGTGCCAAGGTTATTCACCAGTTCCAGGGTGTAAATGTCTGGTGGCACGTTGCGGGTGTCGCGGCGATCATCTTGATCTTTATCTTCTACCCAACTCACCACGCATCAGCATCATTTGTCTTCACACATCAGATCAATAACAGTGGTTTTGCAACGCATGGTGGCAAGTTCTGGTGGTACATCTTCCCTCTAGGTTTCTTGCTCTCCCAGTACACCCTCACTGGATTTGATGCCTCAGCTCACGTCTCAGAAGAGACAGGTGGAGCCTCAGTCGAAGCCGCTAAGGGCCTCTGGAAGTCGATCGCCTACTCAGGCGTTGCCGGCTGGATCATGTTGCTTGCAATGCTCTTCTCAATCACCAACCCAGATGCCATCACAAAGGGCGGAAGTTCTTCCGGCGCAGTTATCGTGACGGCGCTGGGCTTGGGAATCTGGGCAAAGCTTGTGTTCATTATCAGTTGCGTAGGTCAATTCCTTTGCGGAATGTCTTGCGTCACTGCTGGTTCACGCATGCTCTTCGCTTTCTCTCGTGACAAGGCAGTTCCAGGACACGCGATCTGGTCGAAGTTGGACAAGAATCGCAATCCGTCCAATGCTGCAATCGGTCTTGCTGCAGCGGCGACAATCATCACCTTGCCAGCCCTTTACGCACCAAAGGGAGCACCTGGTTACCCAGTTGCCTTCTTCGCTATCACCTCAATTACAGTTATTGGACTCTTCTCCGCATTCGCCATTCCAATTTATTTGCGTTGGCGCATGGGAGATAAGTTTGTTCAAGGTGATTGGAACTTGGGGAAGAAGTGGAAGTGGATTGCTCCTCTTGCAGTTCTAGAAGTAGTGATCGTTTCCATCTACTTCATGCTCCCAACTGTTCCATCAGGAGTTCCTTTCCATAAGGGCTTCAACTGGGATACCGTGCAATACGCTCCAATCGCAGTTGTTGTGATTGTTGGCGGAGCTTTGATCTGGTGGTTTGCAGGAGCAAAGAACCACTTCAAGGGACCAGTTCGCAATATCGATGCATAAAAACAGGTACTAAGTAGAATTCACCCGTCGACCGAAAGGTAGGCGGGTGAATTTCTTTCCCCTCACAAAAGGAGTTGAAGAGATGGCAGGCAGAGTCGCAGGGCTAGTCGCAATTGTTACCGGGGCTGGATCAGGTATCGGCCAGGCAAGTGCGATTCGTCTAGCTGAAGAGGGCGCAACAGTTGTCTGTGCTGACATCAACGAGAGCGCAGCTAAAGCCACTGCAGATTCGATCATTTCAACCGACGGTCATGCCACTTGGGCTGCGATCGATATCTCAGACTCGAGCGCGTGCAGCGAGCTAGTCGAAAAAACTGCGGCTGATTTTGGAAGCGTCGATATCTTGGTCAACAACGCCGGCGTTAACCTGCCCGGTGTCTTTCACGAAGTAAGCAATGAGACGATTGACCGGACATTGAATGTGAATGTCAAGGGCGCGATGTACTTAACGCGCGCAGCAATTCCCCACATGCTCAAAAAGGGGAGCGGGTCTATCGTTAACATGTCGAGCGTCAATGGATTGGTTTCAGAGCCGTATCTCAGCGTCTACTCCGCTTCAAAGGGTGCGATTGTGATGTTTACTCGCGGTATCGCCTTGGATTACGCAAAACTGGGGATTCGTTGCAATGCGATCTGTCCAGGTTGGGTCGACACTCCCATCAATCACGCGCATGCAAAGATGCTGGGCGGATTGGATCACGTTTACAAGACCATTGACTCTTTCCAACCAATTGGACGTCCTGGAACGTCCAGAGAGATCGCTAACTTGGTGTTATTCCTCGCGTCGGATGAGTCGTCCTTTATGACGGGATCCATCGTTTCAGCAGATGGCGGAATGACTGCGCAGTAATTACAGCGCGATGCTCATGAAGGTGTTGAACTCGCTCGGTACATAATCTCCGAAGGCCTCTGCGGGTTGAAATCCGAGCGATTCATAAAGTTTCCGAGCGGGTTCGTTTGGGGGATGGCTTCCGGTTTCGAGATTCACTTGATGCAATCCGATCGATCGTGCGTGTTCCAAGATGTGTCGGACCATTGCCGTACCAATTCCTTTTCCACGTGCGGCCTTGGCGGTGTGCATTGATTTAAGTTCACCGGATTCTGAATCGAGTTCCTTGAGAGCTCCGACTCCTAAAAGCTGCCCATCTTCGCGCGCTGCAAAGACCGTGATTCCGGGAGCCCGCAATTTTTCGACGTCTAGTGCGAATGAGTGCTCGGCAGGAGTAACTTCGTGGCAGAAATCTAAATGTGTTTGTAGCAGAGCCTTCACATCAGGTGTACGCGGGTCTTCAGCAGCAATTAAAAGTGCCATTGCCTTACAAACCTTTTAGAACTTCGCGGCCCCAACTTTGGACGATGGGCTTCCAGGTCTTGATCAACTCTGCTTCAGCTACTGCCATCTCAGGTTGAATAGTCTGCTTGCCGGAGTCCTTGAAAGCGTTATCGGCTTCGGCCTCCCACCACTTTACGATTTCAAGATCAATCTCGGGGTGGAACTGCACTCCATATGTCTTGGTGCCAATTCGATAGATCTGATTTTGGCAACGCTCGCTCGAAGCTAGCAGTGTTGCTCCGTCAGGTAGAACTGTTACTTGATCCTCATGCCACTGTGCAGCAGGTACAGATTCAAAGTTAAAGATTGAATCGGGTACATCAAGACGGTTGATTTGATAGATGCCTACTTCGCCAACTTCGGCTTTCTCGACACGCCCTCCACCAGCGACCGCAAGCAATTGAGTGCCAAGACAGATGGCAAAGATCGGGATGTCGCGATCGATCGCATTCTTGAGGAGGGCACGTTCGGGTGCGAGCCAAGGATGGAGATGATCCTCGACGGCGTTCATATGTCCGCCTAGAGGAAGTAGCGCGGCTATTCCGTCTGGTACGGAGGTTGGGACTGCTTCACCTGCATAGGCACGCAGCACGGTGATCTCAAAGCCAATCTCCTCTAGCCAGATTCCAACTAGGTGAGGGGCATCAGTCTCGTCATTTTGAATGGCGAGGATTACAGGTTTTGGTGCAGCCATCCCTTAGTAGGTGGTCACCGGACAGGTGAGGGTGCGAGTGATGCCAGGAACGGCCTGGACCTTAGAGAGAACTCCGCGACCTAGCTCCTCCATGCTTGGGGACTCAGCGCGCATGATCACGTCATATGGACCGGTGACGCCTTCAGCCAACGTAACTCCTGCGATCTGCGAGATAGCTTTTGCAACGCTGGAAGCCTTGCCGACATCAGTTTGAATCAAGATGTAAACCTGAACAGACATGTGGACTCCTTCACTTACGACCTCTAGCTGCGCTGCTAGGCGGGGCTGACCCGCATGGGCTCTAGGCTACTCCTAGAACCGAGTGGGCAGGAGCGCGATTTTCGATGGCAAGTGAGTCAGAGCTCATCGCTGCGGCTAAGGCGATTTTTGAGGCTGTTCCTACTCCCAATCCATCAATCTTGGTGGGGATCGGGGATGACGCAGCGGTCATCGCCCAGCCAAAGTCCAAGGTCGCCCTATCGACGGATATCGCGGTTGAGGGAGTCCACTTTAAGCGCGAATGGTCATCTCTCTTTGAAATCGGCGCCAAGATAACCGCCGCTAACCTCGCAGATATCTACGCGATGGGTGGAAAGGCCGAATACCTATTAGTTGCCGCCGCGCTGCCCGCCGGGTTGAGTGTTTCAGAAATTCAAGAGTTGGCCCGGGGAATTGTTGATGAGGCTGCAAAGGTTGGCGCACAAGTAGTTGGTGGCGACATTACCGCCGCGAGGGATTTGGTTATATCGATTGCGGTGTATGGATCGGTTAAGGATCCGATCTTGCGAAGTGGCGCCAAAGTGGGGGACCTCGTCATCATTAACGATCTGCCCGGGAAGTCTGCCGCGGGGCTGAAACTTTTGCAGCAGGGAATTACCGATGAACGGACCTTGGCGCATCGCAGGCCAGTGGTTGATTACATAGCGGCGCGCGATTTTGCTTTAGCCGGAGTATCTGCGATGTGTGATGTCAGTGATGGATTGATATCAGAACTCGGACACATTGCCCGCGCTTCAGGTGTTGGAATTGAAATACGCACAGATGAACTGATTGATTTCCATGGCGGAGAGGATCACATCTTTGTCGCCACCATCTCGCCACACCTGCCCTTCCCGCGGCAAGCAATCGAGATCGGTCGAGTTGTCCTGGGTAAAGGCGTTCGCGTAAACGGCGAACTAGCAGTGCATAAAGGTTTTACGCACTTTCCAGAATAGTGCGCGCAAAAGCTGGGCGATCGGTCATCATGACATCGATGCCCTTCGCCTTACAGAGCAGGATCTGCTCTGCAGTATTTGCCGTCCAGACAAAGATCTTGCGATGCCCTAGGCGGGCTCTTCGCAAATTCTTAATTGCTGAAACGGCTGGTCCAATGGAGTGACCGGGACTGAAGAGTGCAAACCAGCGATAGGGGATTAGGTAGACGGTGTCCCACGGCGAGCGACGCAAGCGCGCAATCGCAAACCAGGAGAAGGACATGATCGCAACCGAGATGCCTGCCTCATCAATTCGACTTCGATACTCTGCAAGAATTTTTAAGAGCTCGCGTTCAACGGCCCCATGTGTCGGAACTGGGTGTTTTGTCTCGAGCGCTAACCCCTTGCGATGTTCAATGGCAATTTCTAGGAGCTCTTCGAGAGTCACGACCGGATAGGCAGAGTTGATCTCGGCGTACGTTGCATCAGCAATCACAAGATCGCAATCTGCGACGCGCTTCATGGTGGCGTCATGCCAACAGATTAGGACGGCATCTTTGGTGAGGCGAAGATCGCACTCAAATCCATCGGCGCCCTGCTCGACAGCTGCCAAGTAGGCCTCGCGCGACATTTCGGGGTAGTCAAAAGAGGCCCCGCGATGGGCATAGATCAGAGGGTTTGAAGAAGGGGTCACGCGCTTACTCTAAAGAAGAGGAAGTTAGCGGACTACCTTTCCAGCCTTGAGGCAAGATGAACAGACGTTCTGACGCTTGGTAGCTCCAGCGACCAAGGTACGGACGCGTTGGATATTTGGGTTCCAGCGACGGCGGGTCTTACGCATTGAGTGTGAGACGTTGTTGCCAAAGCTCGGGCCCTTGCCACAGATGTCGCAGTTTGATGCCACGATGGCTCCTTTAAATTCAGGTACGGTGAAATTCCAGTACGGCTAAGAGCGGAAGATTACCGCCCCACGCTGCTAAAAGGCTAATCCGAGCCCCCATAGTTGGCAGAATGGGGACATGTCCACGTTGGAAACCTCGCTCAAGAAGGAGTTAGGGGATCGGACTGCCACGGCGTTGACGAAGGCTTTTGGGATGGAGACGGTGGGGGATCTGCTGCGCCACTATCCCCGCCGCTATGTCGTCAGGGGCGAGTTGAGTGATATCGCCGAACTCCATGAAGGGGAAGAGGCGACAGTCTTGGCCGAGATCTCCGCGGTTCACCTTCGCCGCGCTACCGGCCGGGTCATTCTCGAGGTAGTCGTCACCGATGGCTCGGCGAAGCTGTACCTAACCTTCTTCAACCAGCCTTGGCGCGAGAAGGAGCTGCGAGTCGGGCGCACCGGCATGTTCGCAGGGAAGGTCGGAGTCTTTGCCGGCAAGCGTCAACTCTCGCACCCCGATTACCAATTGATCCCAGATGGCGATGACGTCGATGAGGCGGTCTCTGGCTTCGCGGGTAAGTTCCTCCCGGTTTATCCATCGGCCTCCAAATTCCCATCGTGGAAGATCGCGCAGTGCGTTGAGATTGTCCTTGATGGGTTGGAAGAGCTTCCGGAATTCCTCCCGATGGATCAATTAAGCGAGTTGGGCTATCCGCCTTTGACGGAGGCGTTGCGCGAGATTCACCAGCCTTCATCACTGGAAACATCTGCGCTCGCTCGTCAGCGCCTAACATTTGATGAGGCGCTACTCCTGCAAGTCTTGTTGGCGCAGCGTCGCGCCGAGTACCGCACCATGCCCGCAATTGCGCGTACGGTGCAAGGCGATGGCCTGGTCTCTCGCTTTGAGTCGCTCCTACCATTCATTCTCACGGACGGACAGCGAGCCGTCTGCGCGGAAATCGAAAGTGATATGGCCGCGACGCATCCGATGCATCGGTTGCTGCAAGGTGAGGTCGGTTCCGGAAAGACAGTTGTTGCTCTGCGCGCTGCACTAACCGTTGTGGATTCTGGTGGTCAGGCTGCGCTCTTGGCGCCGACCGAAGTGCTTGCGCAGCAACATTTCAAAACGATTACCAAATTGTTGGGACCTTTGGCGGAAGCAGGCACCTTGGAAGGTGATGCAGAGGGAACACAGGTGGTTCTCCTAACCGGATCCATGAACGCCGCGCAACGTCGTGACGCTTACGCCAAGATCGCATCCGGAGATGGTGGAATTGTTATCGGCACACATGCGCTCTTAACTGAAGCTTTGGAGTTTCATGATTTAGGGCTGGTGATAGTTGACGAACAACACCGCTTCGGTGTTGAACAACGCGACGCACTTCGTACAAAAGCCAAGGTCCCCCCGCACGTACTCGTCATGACTGCGACACCGATTCCGCGCACAGTTGCAATGACAATCTTCGGTGACCTTGAGATATCGACCCTCCGTCAATTACCGTCAGGACGCACACCGATTACGACTCACGTGATTCCCGTCTTAGAGAAACCGCACTACCTAGATCGTGCCTGGGAGCGGATCCGCGAAGAGGTCGGCAAGGGTTATCAGGCCTACATCGTTGCACCGCGCATCAGCGCCAGCGAAGTTGAACCAGAGGGCATGACTGATATGGATCGCGCCATCGCGCGCCTTATTGATGGTGAGAAGGAAGAGAAATTGCCCCTCACCTCAGTAGAGGAGTTGGCGCCAAAGTTGGCCCTCGGAGCGCTTAAAGGATTACGTGTAGCACCTTTACATGGACGTCAGCCGTCAGAATTAAAAGATGCCACGATGCAGGCCTTTGCCGAAGGAAAGATTGATGTCCTCGTCGCGACAACTGTAATTGAAGTTGGCGTAGACGTTCCTAATGCTTCAATGATGGTGATCATGGATGGCGATCGCTTTGGTGTTTCTCAACTCCACCAATTGCGCGGACGCGTAGGGCGAGGTGGAGTCCCTGGACTCTGTCTGCTTGTCTCCGGAGCAGCCGAGGGCTCCGATGCAATGGTGCGATTGAGCGCAGTGGCGAGCACCCTCGATGGCTTTGAACTTTCACGCATTGACCTCGATCAGCGCAGTGAAGGTGATGTACTCGGCAAAGCGCAATCAGGCGTCCGATCACACCTTCGACTTCTCAAGGTCTTACGAGATGAACCTTTGATCGAGAAGGCTCGACTCGTGGGAAGTAAACTTGTGGAAGGAGATCCGTGGCTGGCCCAGTTGCCAACTCTCGCCGCCGCTGTAGCGCAACTACGCGATGAAGAGGCGAGTTCATTTGTAGATAAGGGATAAAGATGCGAATCATTGCAGGAAGCGCCAAAGGCAAGACGCTGATCTCGCCACCCGACGCCCGCACCAGGCCAACGTCAGATCGCGCCCGTGAGGGACTCTTCTCTTCTTTAATCTCCGAGTTCTCTTCTCTCACCGGACTCTCTTTTCTCGACCTCTTTGCTGGTAGCGGCGCAGTTGGCGTCGAGGCTCTTTCTCGCGGAGCAAAACTCGTGCATGCAGTCGAATCAGAAGGCGATATGGGAAACGTTGCGATCAGCAACTTCCAACTCGTGAACTCCCCAGCAGGCTCGTATCGGGTATTTCATACAAAGGCCGAGCGCTTTCTTGAATCAGATCATGCAAATGAGAAGAGCCAGTACGACATTATCTTCATGGATCCGCCATATGAGCTCTCCAACGCTGCAATCGAAGAGTTGCTTGCGACGATTTTGTCTCGAGGGCTCTTACATCCGCACGGAATCATTGCCATCGAGCGTGAGAGCAAGGGAGCGCCATTTACATGGCCAACCCCTCTCGAAGAGATCAAGGTGCGCTCATATGGTCAGGGCAGTATCTACTACGGGGGCTACTCTGCTAGCGTTTTGCCGTGAAGAGAGTTGTCTGCCCTGGATCTTTTGATCCCATTACCTTCGGACACCTCGACATCATTGAGCGATCGGCCAAGATGTTTGATGAAGTTGTGATCGCTGTCCTCGTCAATAAGACCAAGAGCACCCTCTTTACTGTTCCTGAGCGGATCGAGATGATCTCTGAGGTCACCGCAAAGTTTCCCAACGTCAGAGTTGACTCGTGGTCTGGCCTGCTGGTGGATTATTGCGAAGCGAACAATATCGACGTGATCGTAAAAGGCTTGCGCGCAGTAACAGACTTTGATTATGAGTTGCAAATGTCCCAGATCAACCTACAGTTGAAGGGGATAGAGACGCTCTTTATGTCAACGGCACCTGCGCACTCATTTCTCTCCTCATCGCTCGTAAAAGAGATCGCCAGCTATAACGGCGATGTATCGAATTACATCCCAGCACCCCTGCTCGAAAAGTTAAAGGCCAGGTTGGCGCTCGTACATGGAGGTAACTAATGGAAGCAGTAGATCGCGTCCAAAGCGCAATTTCACTCGTTGAAGAGGCGCGCGGAGTTCCGCTCTCCGCTAGCTGTGTCGTCCACCGCGGTGAGTTACTTGAACTCCTCGATGGAGCACGAAATGCATTTCCGCGCGACTTCGCGTTGGCTCAACAGATTATTGAAACGCGCGAGCAGATCATCGAAGAGGCCCGTGCCAGCGCAGATGCACTCATCGCACATGGGCGTGAAGAAGTCGCTCGTATGGTTGAGCAGACTGAGATTGTTACCGCCGCCCATACTGAAGCCAAGCGCATCTTGGCAGCGGTCGAGGAAGATGCCCGCGTTGAACGTGAAGAGATTGAGGCTTACATTGACTCTCGCTTGGCGACCCTTGAAGTTATCCTCACTAAGACTCTCGATGTAGTGCACCGCGGTCGCGAGAAGCTGCAAGGCTTTGAAGAGAAGCACGTCCTCTCCGAACTCGCCGAATAAACGGCGATGACAACCAAGAATCCCTTTCTATTTAGTTGCCACGATCTGCCCCGTCGAGCTGGCGAGATGCGTGAGTATGAACTTACCTACGATGAACATGAGCCAATTGGGGTTCCGCTGCTCGCTATACCCGGCGACGGGGCTATCTACCTTGATCTACGTATCGAGGCGGTAGAGCAAGGGGTTCTCGCTACAGGCACCGTCTCGAGTGAGGCGATTGGGGAGTGCACCCGCTGCCTCGAGCCAGTAACTTTCGATATCGACGAGACCTTCCAGGAGCTCTACCACTACCAAGTGGACTACAGGCAGAAGCCCAAGGCCAAGGAGATCGATGTCGAGGACGAGGACGAGCTCCTTGAGATGGATGGCGATTTCATCGATCTGGATGCCCCTATTCGCGACGCCCTGATCCTCAACCTGCCGGTCAATCCTCTCTGCAGCGAGGATTGTGAGGGGCTATGCCAGACCTGCGGGGTCAAATGGGCCGATCTACCCGATGACCACGCTCACGCCGCAGCCGATATTCGCTGGGCTGGCCTCACCGATTGGAAGGGGCCAAACTCCTGATCTCCCTCGTTTTTACTATTTTGGGGCTATGGGGGATACTTTTCCT
>DAIMCZ010000004.1:31376-44529 GCA_036726125.1 Candidatus Nanopelagicaceae bacterium | reverse complement strand
TCCTCTAGCGATACCTCCGATGCTCTGGACGCGATGGAGGCCGAAATCGCTCCAAAATTGGCGGCCCACTCCGATGCCATCAAATTAAATCCAGCGCTCTGGTCGCGCATCGAAACGCTATACAACCAACGCGCCACGTTGAATCTTGTGGGTGAGGATCTACGCCTTGTTGAGTTGTACTACAAAGATTTCCACTTTGCTGGAGCTCACCTCTCGCCTGTCCAACGCGAGGAACTTAAATCCCTCAACGAGGAACTTTCTAAGTTGGAGGCGGAGTTTTCACAGAAACTCTTGGCGGATACCAATGATTCAGCGATCGTGGTTGATTCACTCGAGGAGTTAGATGGGTTAAGTGCCAATGAGATCGCCGCAGCGCAGTTGGCCGCACAGAGTCGTGGTCTGGAGGGTAAGTGGTTGATCGGCGCCGTAAATTTCAGCGGGAATCCAGTTCTAGCAACTTTGACCAACCGCGGGCTCCGAGAGCGAATCATGCAGGCATCTCTGGCGCGTGGAAATCGCGATAACGAGAACGACACAAAGGCGATTCTCGTTTCGATGACAAAGTTACGCGCGCGCAGGGCAACTCTCTTTGGAATGAAGAGCCATGCCGAATACATCACCAGCGAAAATACGGCCAAGTCCCCTGAGAATATTCATGCCATGTTGCGCACCATCGCGAAGTCGGCGATCGCAAACGCCAAGCGCGAGGGAGCCGTTCTTCAAGAGACGATCACTTCCAACGGCGAGAGCTTCGACCTTGCAAGTTGGGATTGGGATCTCTATACCGAACAGGTGCGTGCCGAGAAGTACAACGTCGATACCGCTGCCTTGAAGCCCTACTTTGAATTGGAGAAGACCTTGTGGGATGGCGTCTTCTTCGCAGCAACAAAACTCTTTGGCATCACCTTTAAGGAACGGCCAGATATCGTGACATACCACCCCGAGGCACGCGCCTTTGAAGTAAATAATGCCGATGGTTCTAAGTTGGGACTTTTCATTGGCGACTTCTACACCCGAGACTCAAAGCGAGGCGGGGCATGGATGAACAATTTGGTGGATCAGAACTTCCTCTTCGGCCAACTCCCCGTGGTGGTAAATAATCTCAACATTGTGAAGCCACCAGCGGGCGAACCAACGCTCCTCTCCTTCGACTTCTTAGTCACTCTCTTCCATGAGTTCGGTCATGCGCTCCACGGTCTCTTCTCGCAGGTTAACTACCCACGCATTTCAGGCACGAGCGTCGAGCGAGACTTCGTCGAGTTCCCTTCGCAGGTCAACGAAATGTGGATCTTCTGGCCTGAGGTCGTGACTAACTTTGCCCTCCACTACAAAACTGGCGAGCGACTTCCCCAAGAGTTAATTGATAATATCGTCAACTCATCGACCTTCAACCAAGGGCATGACACCGCTGCCTATTTACAGGCCGCGATACTCGACCTTGCGCTGCACCAAATTTCTGATGGCTATGTCATAGAAGATGTAGTCGTCTTTGAGAAGAAGGCAATCGCTGACTATGGTCTGGAGTACGCGCCCGTGCCGACTCGCTATCGTTCGACATATTTCGCGCACATCTTCGCGGGTGGTTATTCGGCGGGATATTACGGATATATCTGGTCTGAAATCCTGGATGCAGATACCGTCGAGTGGTTTAAAGAGAATGGCGGACTTACTCGTTCAAATGGTGACCGATTTCGGGACCAACTCTTGAGTCGCGGTGGCTCAGTAGATTCAATGCAGATGTATCGAAACTTCACTGGCCGCGATGCCACGATTGATCCACTGTTAAAGCGAAGAGGGCTGAACTAATAAATTAAGGCTTGTGTTCCACTCTGCATGATCTCCTGAACGAAGGAGGCTGCGCCTTTGATAACGACGCCAGGGATTAGGTCAGATTCGGTGATGTTTCGTCGCACCGCGCATTGACTGCAAAGGGTTATCGAGCCACTGGCGAGCAGCGCATCGCGAAGTTCGGCTAAAGGCGCGGAATGTGGAAGTACGAACTCTTCACAGCGACCGGGAAGAGCAAAATATGAGGCTTCGCTCGTTAGCCAGAGTGAGACGTTAAATCCACTTGCTAAAGCTGTCGCAGCAACGGTGAAGGCCTGTGCTGCGCGTTCTGCATCATCGCTACCCGCCATCACCTTGACTACTAGTGTCTTCATAAATCAATGGTAACGGTTACGATTATCGGGTGGTGACCGTTACATCTATTGCTCTCATTGTTGGATCGGCCGCCTTCGGTTTATTCATGATCATCTTTGGTATTCGCGGCGCGGTTCGCCTTTGGCGAGAAGAAAGGGCAGAGTAAATGGCTTTCACAATCCCCGAGGGGCTACACGAAGATCTCTATCCACTGGCGTGGATGGTTGGCACCTGGCGCGGTAAGGGACATGGGGAATACCCGGGCATTGAGCCCTTTGAGTTTGCCCATGAGGTGACCTTTAATCACGATGGTCGGAACTTTCTCAATTACTACTCCCGCACCTGGTTAATTAATGAGAACGCGGACATCATTGAACCCTTTGACTACGAGGTTGGTTTCTGGCACCCCAAACCCAAGAAGGTTTTAGAAGTTGTACTCGCCTACAACACGGGACGTGGTGAAGGCTGGGTCGGAATTTATGATGGTCCAAAGATTCAGCTAGCTCTTGATCGTGGATACGTGACTCCCTCCGGAAAGTCAGTGGAGTCTGGATCGCGGTTATATGGCTTAGTAGAAGGACAGCTCTTCTTCGCCCACGACGTCGAGATGGATGGCCACGAGCTACAGGCTTATATGTGGTCAACTATGGAGCGTCAGGGTGAGCAAGGATGACAGATTTCACGGGAGTGCTCTTAGCAGAAGTAGTACGTGCAGGTATCGTCGAGTCAGTTCACAACGGTCACATCGTCTTAATCAATAGCGATGGCTCAGTTCGTGCAGCGCTCGGCGATGTCGATGAACCAATGTATCCCCGCTCTTCGATCAAGTCTTTTCAAGCAGCCGCGATGGTGCGTAACGGACTATCTCTCGCACCAAAACAATTGGCGGTCGTCTGCGCTAGCCACTCTGGAAGCGCAGAACACCTAGAGGTCATCGAGGGAATTTTGCACGGAGCAGGACTCACTGTGGCAGATCTGCGCAACTCTTTTGATCAACCACTTGGACGCGCAGAGCGCCTGGCGTGGGGCACCAACCCTCCAACTCGTTTGACGCAGAATTGCAGCGGCAAACATGCAGGAATGCTGGCAACTTGTGTTGTTAATGGATGGGATACCGAGAGCTATCTAGATCCTAAACATCCGCTTCAGGTTGCAATTCGCCAAGAGATCGAAGGACTGATTGGAGAATCAATTATCTCCACCACAGCCGATGGATGCGGTGCTCCGCTCTTTGCAATTACCACTCGAAACTTTGCGATGGGAGCACATAAATTCCGTGTATCTGCGGACCCTGTGTTTCAGGAGATTGTTGCAGCCTGTCTGGCCCACCCCGAGATGGTCGCAGGAGCGGGTCGACTTACGACAACTCTGATGCCCACGATCCCAGGCCTCTTTATGAAAGAGGGAGCCGAAGCCGTAGAACTCTTTTCACTTTCTGATGGTCGAGCTTGTGTCTTCAAGGTGAGCGATGGTTCAGATCGTGGCTTTCCCGCAATTGTGAAGGCCGTTCTTAACGCGTGGGAGATTGCGGCAGATATTGAACCCGTCTACATAAGAGGCGGCGGAGAGATCACCGGCGAGATTCGAGTATCGGAGTTAGTAACTCAGTTATAGACTTTTACGGTGAGAGGACGTATCGCTACCCTGATGGTGCATACCTCCCCTCTTGATCAAGCGGGTACCGGTGATGCAGGCGGCATGAATATTTATGTCGTCGAGAGTGCGATCAAGATGGCTCAAGCTGGGGTCGATGTTGATATCTACACGAGAGCGACGGATCCTTACCAAGCCGCAATAGTTGAGATAGCTCCTGGAGTAACGGTTCGCCACGTAGAGGCAGGGCCTTTTAAAGGTTTATCAAAGGAAGAGTTACCCTCACAAATCGGAGCCCTGACGC
This sequence comes from Candidatus Nanopelagicaceae bacterium, assembly GCA_036726125.1. Classification (GTDB taxonomy): domain Bacteria; phylum Actinomycetota; class Actinomycetes; order Nanopelagicales; family Nanopelagicaceae; genus PALSA-747. The sequence goes on along the minus strand of DAIMCZ010000004.1, from coordinate 40,490 downwards.
ATGGCGTCATGGAGATTTTCAATAAGCTGCCAAAAAATTTCTATCAGATCCTCCATTCTCATTATTGGATTAGTGGACAGTTGGGTTGGATGCTCTCAGAGCGCACCGATATTCCACTCGTACATACGATGCACACGATGGCTCGAGTCAAGAACCTCAATATGGCCGAAGGGGAAGTCCCAGAGCCAGCTATCAGAGCGATTGGCGAGGAGCAGATCGTAAAGAATGCCGCGGCGCTGATCGCAAATACGGATTCAGAAGCAGCAAGCCTCGTCTCGCTCTACGACGCCTGTCCAGATAACGTATTCGTTGTTACACCTGGTGTTGATCTAAAACGCTTTACTGTTGGCAAAGGCAAGGCGCAGGCACGCGTTAATTTAAATATTGCCGCAGATGCTTTGATGATTACCTTCGTTGGTCGAGTTCAACCTCATAAAGGTCCCGAAGTCTTGGTTCGTGCGGTCGCTGAGATGTTGTCACACTCACCTCATCTACGCGCAAAATTGGCTCTTGTCATTATGGGTGGGGCATCTGGCTCAGGAGCCGCAGAACCAGAGCGCTTGCAAGCGCTGGCAAAGTTTTTAGGTGTGGATGATGTCATTCACTTCATGCCACCCGTCGAGCGCAGCCATCTCCCAGATTGGTATCGCGCCTCGGATCTAGTGTGCGTGCCGAGCTACTCCGAGAGCTTTGGACTTGTAGCCCTCGAGGCACAGGCCTGTGGAACTCCCGTTGTTGCAACCGCAGTTGGCGGGTTACGTACAGCCGTCGCCGATGGAATCTCTGGCTCGCTGGTTGATGGTCACGATCCGCGCGCATGGGCCGCTGTGATTGCTCGCCTCTTGGCTGACCCCGCGCGTCGCATCGCACTCTCATTCGGGGCGATAAGCCACGCCGCAAATTTTGGTTGGGAATCAACCGCGAGACGAACATTAGATGTATATGACTGGGTCTTGTCTCGGGGTGAGGAATCCTCTATTAAACTGGTGCAATGACCACACAATTAATCTTGCTGCGCCACGGTGAATCAGAATGGAATGCTAAGAACCTCTTTACCGGATGGGTTGATGTGCGCCTCTCCGAAAAGGGTCAGGTTGAAGCAAAGCGAGGCGGAGAACTCCTTAAGGAGCGCGGGTTACTCCCTAACGTTGTCCACACCTCACTCCTTCGCCGCGCCATCATCACTTCGCAGATCGCTCTTGATGAATGTGATCGCTCTTGGATTCCAGTGCACCGTTCATGGCGCTTAAATGAACGTCATTACGGCGCCTTGCAAGGAAAAGATAAGGCGCAAACCTTAGCCGAGTACGGTGAGGAGCAATTTATGCTCTGGCGCCGTTCCTTTGATGTTCCACCTCCACCGATCGCTGATAACGATGAGTTCAGCCAATTTAACGATCCGCGTTATGCCGATCTAGGAGCTGCTCTTCCAAAGTCAGAGTGTCTGAAGGATGTCGTCGTTCGCATGCTGCCGTACTGGTTTGATGCGATCATCCCTGATCTCACCGCACACCAGACCGTGCTCGTAACGGCACACGGTAATTCCTTGCGCGCACTTGTAAAGCACCTAGATGGCATTTCAGATGCCGATATCGCGGGGCTCAATATTCCAACGGGAATTCCGCTGCTCTACGAGTTAAATGATGACTTCACGCCAGTAAAGCAGGGCGGAGAGTATCTAGATCCAGCGGCTGCTGCTGAGGCGATTACCGCCGTAGCAAACCAAGGAAAAAAGTAAGCTTTAAATTCTTGGAGCGAATTCGCCGGTCTCGGTGTAGTACACACGTTGTGCAATCGAGACCGCGTGGTCTGAGAAACGCTCGTAGTAACGGCTAGCAAAGGCCATATCTACCGCAGACTCAACTGTGTGTACCCAACTTGGGCTCAGCAGAATCCCAATCAACTTACGTTGCAACTTATCCATATCATCGTCATCTTTTTCAATCTCAAGCGCGCGGTTTGTATCGCGGAATTCGAGCACGACAGCCATCTTCTCCAGAATGCTAGAGGCGGCAGTACCCATCTCGGTAATTACTTCAACGAGTTCACCAGGAACAGCGCTGTTGGGATAGCGCATACGAGCTAACTTCGCGATGTGATGTGCGAGATCTCCCATGCGCTCAAGGTCGGCGCTGATGCGAAGCGAGCTGACCAAGCGACGTAGATCTGAAGCGACAGGTTGTTGGCGTGCCATGATGTTGATTGTGCGCTCATCGAGATTCTGCTGAATATTGTCGATCGCTTGATCATCGGCAATCACTTTTTCCGCTAATTGCAGGTCGGCGGTGAGCAGGGCGGTGCTGGCCGAGTTGATCGCCTGGCGGACCAGAGCGGTCATCTTTAGCTGATCGGCGGTGATGGATTCAAGCTCTTCATGGAATAAATCGCGCATTGTGGAAGGGTACCCCTAGGGTCCTACAACCACAGGTATCTATGTGAACTTGCCCTAAACGGAATCTGAAGATTTGGGGCTGATTTTCCCACAGGGGGCCACTTGGGAGGGGGCAGGTGCCGCGGGCTCCTACGATTAGGGGGTGAGTTGGATCAAGCGCAAGAGTGAGGTGGCGGAGTATTTCAATCCGCAGGAAATCTCACCTGCCATGGCCACCCTTCTCAGCAATATCGACGCCGAGTCAATCATCATCGGTGCTGATGACCTCATCACCTACATGAGTGAGAACGTCAACAACTTTAACCTCCACCGCGATAACCGGATTAGTAACGAATCGTTACAACACCTCGTCCGAGCTGTGCGACGTAGCGGCGAGATCCAAGAGGCAACGATGGCCTTGCCGCGCGGACCGCTCGGGACCGGAACACACGATCTACTGGTGCGCGTCATCCCACTTCAAGCTGACGGCCTGATCTGCGTGCTCATTTTCGACGATAGCGAGATGCGTCGTCTAGATTCTATTCGTCGTGATTTCGTCGCAAACATTTCACATGAACTTAAGACACCAATTGGCGCGCTCTCAATTCTTTCCGAGGCAGTTTTGGGTGCATCAGATGATCCCGAGGCAATCGTCCGCTTTGCTACTCGCATGCAGGTCGAGTCAAAACGGCTAAGCGATCTCGTGCAAGAGATCATTAACCTGTCACGATTACAGGATGATGACCCACTAAAGAATGCAAAGGTGATCGATCTCAACGAAATCTTGCTTAACGCGATTGACCAATCCGAGCTCAACGCAAATGCGCGTAATATTGAATTGATTTATAGCGAACAGGCTATCGCTCGCATTAAGGGTGATCACAGTCAAGTGATCATGGCAGTGTCCAATCTCATTGAGAATGCGATCAACTACAGCCCAGAAGGAACCCGCGTTGCCATCGCACTTCGTGTTCGCGATGGCCTTGCCGAAGTTTCAGTAACCGATCAAGGGATAGGAATTCCTGAAAAAGATTTAGAGCGCATCTTTGAACGTTTCTATCGCGTCGATCCGGCGCGCTCACGTGCAACTGGTGGAACTGGCCTTGGTCTTTCCATCGTAAAGCACGTTGCCACAAATCATGGAGGCGATGTCTCTGTGTGGAGCGTTGAAAATGCAGGCAGTACGTTCACCATCCGTTTCCCCATCACACCTCATCTAGCAGCCGTGGAGGCCGAGTAATGACAAAGATCCTCGTAGTAGAAGACGAAGCATCATTCTCCGATGCGCTCGCCTATCTCTTAGGTCGCGAAGGATTCGATGTTTCAGTCGCCGACACTGGTACCGGCGCAATCGAAGAGTTTGATCGCCATGGCGCAGATTTGATCTTGCTCGATCTTATGTTGCCTGGTCTTCCAGGAACAGAGGTCTGCCGTCAGATACGTACACGTTCCAACGTTCCCGTCATCATGTTGACTGCAAAAGATACTGAGGTCGATAAGGTCGTTGGTTTAGAACTCGGTGCCGATGATTACGTGACAAAGCCTTATTCCACGCGGGAATTAGTGGCTCGCATCCGCGCAGTGCTACGTCGTCGCGGCGATGAAGATGTTTCTACTGATGGGCTCTTAGCTGCAGGACCAGTGCGCATTGATGTAGAGCGTCACCTTGTTACCGTCAATGGAACTCCACAAGCGCTACCGCTGAAAGAGTTCGAACTTCTTGAATTCCTTGTACGCAATAGCGGTCGCGTGCTCACTCGCTCACAGTTGATTGATCGTGTCTGGGGGAGTGATTACTTCGGAGATACCAAGACACTCGACGTTCACATTAAGCGTCTGCGCGCCAAGATCGAGGTAGATCCAGGTAACCCTGTCTTTATTCAGACTGTCCGTGGACTCGGTTACAAATTCGAGAGCTAAGCACCAAGCCCTTAAGCAGTTATCTACTTAGTAGCGCTGGGCGATGGGGTTGCTGCGGGAGTTCCACCGACGCTAGCGAAGTAATCACTCTTTGCACGGACAAGTGCGCTCAGGGTTACTGGCGCTGCATGTGCGAATGTCATAGTTACATCGACGCGAGTTCCAGGTGTCGCATTCAAGCCAGGGACTGAACCGGTCGCGTTAGCCGAATCTCCGGAGAAGATCACTGGAGTGTTCTGCACGAGCGGGAAGGATGGGGCCGAGAGCGCAGCGGCGATTCCGCCAACTTTGATCCCAGTAAGGGCATCTGATGTCGCCTCTTCGTTGATGAAGGTACCGACGAGCGCTGCGCTGCCATCAGGCTGCGCCACAATCACGATATCGCGGATATAGATAGAACCGCTCTGCCCCTCGACTCCATCAGTAACCTGCTTGATATTGCGGGTAGGAGCGCCTGATCCAGAGGCACCGCAACCGGTGAGGGCAAGGACGCTGACGAGAATGGTGGCAAGGCCTGCGGTCTTCTTGATCATGGCGGAAGAATACAGGGCTATTAGGACCATTTTTCTGTGACCCAAGTCGCTGGTACAATTGGCCTCTATTCCCAAGGAGCCCAATTAATGTCATTTAAGGTCGGCGAAACCGTTGTTTATCCCCATCACGGAGCGGCTCTCATTGAAGCAATTGAGACCCGGACTATTAAAGGCGAAGAGAAGATTTACTTGGTATTGAAGGTCGCCCAAGGCGATCTCACCGTCCGAGTTCCAGCAGAAAATGTCGATCTCGTGGGTGTCCGCGATGTCGTCGACTCTGCCGGCTTAGATCGAGTATTCAATGTGCTGCGCCAGCCATATACCGAGGAGCCAACAAACTGGTCTCGTCGCTATAAGGCAAATGTCGAAAAATTGGCCTCCGGAGATGTCATTAAGGTAGCCGAGGTCGTTCGCGATCTCTACCGCCGCGACCTCGACCGTGGACTTTCAGCAGGTGAGAAGCGGATGCTCGCTAAGGCGAAGCAGATCTTGATCTCTGAACTCGCTCTCGCTGAGCGGACCGATGAAGAGAAGGCTGGCGTTATCCTCGATGAGGTTCTAGCTTCCTAAAGCTAGCCCTGTGAGCGATTTAGTTGCCGTCATCATTCCTGCCGGCGGCAGTGGTGAACGTCTAGGCGCAAAGATTCCCAAAGCCCTCGTCCAACTCGGGGGCAAGACCCTTATTGAGCACGCGGTCGCCAATTTGGCCCCGGTCGCCAATCAGATAATCGTTGCCGCTCCGGCTGGTTATGAAGCAACCTTCCAAGATTTACTAGGAAGCGAAATCACCGTAATTACCGGTGGACTCACTCGGACGCTCAGCGTGAAGCGTGCGCTCGCTGAGGTCGGTAAAGAGAATGAATTCATCTTGGTTCACGATGCTGCCCGCCCACTAGCCTCCACTGAGCTTGCGATGCGCATCATCGATTCACTCCGTGCCGGCGAGAAGGCGGTAATCCCAGGAATGCCCGTCGCCGATACGATCAAACGTGTCGATGAAGATAATTATGTAACCAAGACCCTTACGCGCTCTAAATTGCGCGCGGTGCAAACTCCACAGGGTTTCACTCGCAAATTATTGATTAAGGCGCACACTTCGCCGGATGATGTCACAGATGATGCTGGACTCGTCGAAGATCGTGGCGTTGATGTAAAGGTAATCGCTGGCGAAGAGCGCGCGATGAAGATAACTACCATGCACGATCTGGCAACGGCGGAGCGGATGGTCATTCCGCAGTTGGATGCGCAGATGCGAGTGGGAATCGGAACAGATGCACACGCTTTCTCAGAAGATCCAATGCGCTCGCTCTGGTTGGGCGGAATCTTCTGGCCCAATCAAGTTGGTGTAGACGGACACTCCGATGGCGATGTAGCAGCACATGCCATCTGCGATGCGCTACTAGCTGCGGCTTCTTTAGGAGATCTTGGTTCTAACTTTGGAACCAGCGATCCCAAATACGCGGGTGCAAGTGGTTCGCAACTATTAGCAGAGACTCTGACTCGTGTGCAGGCGGCGGGTTATACGATCAATAATGTTGCAGTTCAGATCGTAGGTAATCGCCCAAAGATCGGACCGCGCCGTGCAGAGGCGAGTTTTGCACTTTCCCAGGCTTTGGGTGGCGCACCGGTATCTGTAAGCGCCACGACCACCGATGGGTTGGGCTTCACCGGCGAAGGTCGTGGCCTCTCTGCGATAGCCACGGCTCTCTTGCTGCGCAGCCCACGATAGAATCCTCTAATGTCCGCGCACCTCAAGTTATATAACACCGCAACGCGTCAAGTTGCGGATTTCACTCCCTTGCAAGAAGGACGGGTTGGAATCTACTTGTGTGGTGCAACAGTGCAGGCTCCACCCCATATCGGCCATGTACGCAGCGGCGTTAACTTCGACATATTGCGCCGTTGGCTCAGCGCCAGCGGATATGACGTAACTTTTATCCGCAATGTGACAGATATTGATGACAAGATTTTGCATAAAGCGGTTCATGAAGAGATTCCTTGGTGGGCTGTCGCGCAGAAATATGAACGCGCATTTACTGAGGCTTATCGGGCTCTTAATGTCTTGCCACCAACCTACGAGCCACGAGCAACGGGGCATATCACCCAAATGATCGAATTGATGCAGATCCTTATAGCTAATGGCAGCGCTTACGCTCCTGGCAATGGTGATGTCTATCTCGACGTGCGCCACCTTAAATCCTATTTAACTCTCTCGAACCAAAAACTCGATGATCTCCAATCAGCTGAAGATGCAGATCTGACGTACAAGAAAGATCCGCGGGACTTTGCGCTATGGAAGGCCGCCAAACCCGGCGATCCTTCATGGCCAACACCGTGGGGCGCTGGCCGTCCTGGATGGCACCTCGAGTGCTCTGCGATGGCACACGCTTACCTAGGAGAATCTTTTGATATCCACGGTGGTGGACTTGATTTGATCTTCCCTCACCACGAGAACGAGATCGCGCAATCGCAATCTGCTGGTTGGGGTTTCGCCAATATCTGGATGCACAATGCCTGGGTCACGGCATCCGGAGAGAAGATGTCAAAGTCTCTGGGCAACTCATTACAAGTTCACGAAATTTTGAAGCAGGTACGCGGAGTTGAACTGCGTTGGTACCTAGGAAGCGCTCATTATCGTTCGATGCTGGAGTTCTCCTTCGAAGCTCTAGAAGAAGCAGCAGTAAATTTCCGTCGCATTGAAGGCTTCCTGAAGCGCGCGACCGATCTCTTGGGTGAGGTCCCTGAGGGAGTTATCGCCGCAGGATTCGCCGAGGCGATGAATGAAGATCTTGCAGTGCCGACTGCTCTGGCTGTGATCTCAGAGATCATGCGCGAAGGAAATACTGCTCTCTCAAAAGGTGACATCGCAGTAGTGACTACAGCCGCTGCAGAAATCCGTGGCGCACTCAACATACTTGGATGTGACCCCTTCGATCCGATCTTCGCAACTGCCGCGGTTGCAGGTAACAGCGTGCTCGATGGATTGATTGCGTTGGCACTTGAACAGCGCGCTGCGGCGCGAGCTCGAAAAGATTTTGCAGCGGCAGATGCAATCCGTGATCAAATAGCGGGGCTTGGTGTGGTTCTAGAAGATACTGCGCAAGGCACCAGATGGAGTATCAGCTAATGCGTCCAGGTAAAAAACGTCGTGAGAGTGCAGCAGCGCCTAAGCGCGAGCAGACTCGCCGTCCAGAAAATCGCCGTGAAACAAAACCTTCATCAGATGCAGTGGCTGGACGCAATCCGGTTGTTGAGGCCCTACGTGCAAAGGTTCCTGCCAAGGAGTTGTTGGTAGCCGAGCGAGTAGAAATTGATGAGCGTATGCAAGAGGCGATGCGCCTGGCTAAGAATCAGAATCTCGTCATTAAAGAGGTTTCCCGCGGAGTCCTCGATGGGTTAACCGGCACAACGATGCACCAAGGGATTGCCCTGGTTATCAAGCCTTTCCAGTATGCCAATTTTGAAGATTTGCTCAAGAAAGTTGCAAAGCCGGGCCTCTTAATTGGCCTCGATGGTGTGACTGATCCCCATAATTTGGGAGCCATCGTGCGTAGCGCCGCGGCCTTTGGCGCCGATGGGGTTGTAATTCCCGAGCGTCGCACGGCGGCGATGACGGGATCTGCCTGGAAATCCTCTGCGGGGGCGGCGGCTCGCCTGCCGATATCTCAGGTCACAAATTTGGTCCGCTCCCTCGAAGATGCCAAGAAAGCCGGCTATTTTATCGTGGGGCTAGATGCCGAGGGTGATGAATCTCTACCTAACTTCTCGCTCTCTCTCGAATCGATTTACGTCATTGTGGGCAGTGAGGGCAAGGGGCTCTCTCGCCTCGTCCGAGAGACGTGTGACCTCATACTCTCGATTCCAATGCGATCAGATGTTGAGTCACTCAACGCCTCAGTGGCCACCGCGATCGTTATGCACCAGGTTGCAGCTAACCGCGCTGCGGCAACCCTCTAGTAACCCTCCGTTCACATAAATACGGCAAAATATGCACATGTCACATCGAATCAGCGACGATCCGCGTGGGCGTTTAATCGACCGCGAACTCTCTTGGTTAGCCTTTAATGAACGAGTGTTGGAGTTAGCCGAAGATAGCGCGCTACCGCTTCTCGAGCGCTGTCGCTTTCTAGCGATCTTCTCCTCCAACCTCGATGACTTCTACATGATTCGTGTTGCAACGCTCAAGCGCAAGCTTGAGACGGGCGTAACCAAATCAAATACCGCTGGATATACGCCAGTGCAGTTGATGACTGAGATCGCTGCAAAGACACAAGAACTTCTTACACGCCA
>DAIMCZ010000004.1:20501-31276 GCA_036726125.1 Candidatus Nanopelagicaceae bacterium | reverse complement strand
CAGTGCAGTTGATGACTGAGATCGCTGCAAAGACACAAGAACTTCTTACACGCCAGTCATTTGCATTTCACGATGTGATATTGCCTCAACTCGCGACCCACGGAATTGAGTTAGCCGAGTGGGATTCATTGGACGAAGCAGAGCGCACTGCAGTGAACAAGGTCTTCCACAGCAAGATCTTCCCAGTGCTCACACCGCTTGCAGTTGATCCATCACACCCCTTCCCATATATCTCAGGACTCTCGCTCAACCTCGCAGTTGTCGTCAAGAAACCAGATAGCGAAGAGGATCTCTTTGCTCGCGTCAAGGTGCCGAGTAATTTGCCACGCTTTGTTGAAACCGGGAAAGCTGGTGTTCGTCGCTTTGTTCCTCTTGAAGAGGTCATCATCGCTAACCTCCACGAACTCTTCCAAGGCATGGAAGTAAAGGATCACTACACCTTCCGTCTTACACGTAACGCCGATCTTGAGTTGGAAGAGGAAGAATCTGAAGACCTCCTTGCTTCTATGGAGCAGGAGTTGCTCCGTCGCAAGTTTGGTCCACCAGTGCGTCTGGAAGTAGATCGCGATATTCGCCCAGAGTTGCTGAAGACTTTGATGGATGAGCTCAACATCAAGGAAGAAGACATCAGTCGCTATAAGGAGCCACTCGATCTGACTGGCTTACATCAGATTGCTGATATTGATCTACCAGAGTTGCGCTTTGCGCCATTTAGAAATCAAGTGGCGCCTGATCTGCGCGAGACCGATCCAGATTCGACGGATAGCTTCTTTGATGCGATGCGTCGTCGCGAGATCATCCTGCACCATCCTTACGAATCATTTACCTCAAGCGTTGTGCGCTTCCTAGAATCTGCTGCATCGGATCCACATGTGCTCGCGATCAAGCAGACTCTCTATCGCACTTCAGGAGATTCCCCGATCGTGCAGGCTCTGATCGAGGCAGCCGAAGCCGGCAAGCAGGTCTTGGCGGTTATCGAGATTCGTGCCCGCTTCGATGAACTCGCCAACGTACGTTGGGCGCGCAAACTCGAGGATGCAGGTGTGCACGTCGTTTATGGCCTCATTGGTTATAAGACCCACGCCAAACTCTCTCTCGTTGTTCGTCAAGAGCCACATGGCATCCGCCGTTACGTGCATATTGGGACAGGTAACTACAACCCCAAGACCGCGCGTATGTACGAGGATTTCGGCCTACTTTCATCCGATCCAGTCCTCGGAGAAGATGTAAATAAGCTCTTCAACCAACTCTCGGGATTTGCGCCACAGACGGCATTTACACGCCTGTTAGTTGCTCCACGCACGATGCGCTCTGGCTTACTCGAGCGGATTGATCGCGAGATTGCCAACCACCATGCCGGTAAGACCGCTTTTATTCGCATGAAGCTCAACTCGATCCTCGATGAAGAGTTCGTTGAAGCACTCTACAAAGCTTCACAGGCTGGAGTTCGCGTAGATCTAGTGGTTCGCGGAATCTGTTCGATTCGTGCCGGAGTTCCCGGCCTATCTGACAACATCCGCGTCCGCTCCATCCTGGGTCGCTTCCTCGAGCACTCACGTGTATTCCACTTCGCTAACGATGGCAATGACGAGCTCTACATCGGCAGCGCAGACTTGATGCATCGTAATCTGGATCGTCGCGTTGAAAGTCTGGTGCAGATCACGCAGAACGATCACAAGCGTTTCTTGATCGGAGCGATCGACAGCTATCTCTCCGATGAATACGTGCGCTGGGAACTTCTGCCTGATGGAAATTGGTTTGAAGCCAAGGAGGGTCCAGATGGATCCCGCTTGAAGGACTTCCACGCCTCTGCAATTGAATGGTACCGAGTGCGCGGATGATTCCTGCGATCGTCGCCGCCGGCGGAGTTGTATGGCGGAGAGATATTGAGGGCGAGATCGAGGTTCTTCTCGTTCACCGCCCTCGTTACGACGATTGGTCACTCCCGAAGGGGAAGCTTGAAGAGGGCGAGGCGCTGATCTCCTGCGCGTATCGCGAGATTTTGGAAGAGACTGGTCTGAGCATCAAACTCGGGCCGTACGTCGATTCTGTGGAGTACTACGTTCCGGATGGACTTAAGCGTGTGGATTATTGGAGCGCTTCGCTGATCGAAGACAAGAGCGCCTTTCATCCGAATGAAGAGGTCGACCAGATTATCTGGTTGGATCTGCAATCGGCTGCATTCCGTGCAACCCGCGAGACAGATAAGTACATCTTGGAGCGCTTCGAACAGACTCCTTATGACTCTTCAGCTTTGATTATGTTGCGCCATGCGAAGGCGTTGGAGCGCATCGAGTGGCAAGGCGAGGATGAAGATCGTCCACTCCAATTAGTGGGGCAGTTGCAGGCTAAGCGAATGCTCTCGCTCTACCAAGTCTTTGGTCTAGAAGAGATTCATACATCAGATGCAGTCCGATGTTTAGATACTGTGGCACAGATGGCAAAGTCGTTACAGATCACACCAACAATTACAAATGCGGTGAGCGAGTACACCTATAAGAAGAATAAAGATAAGGCGATCGAATACGCCAAAGAGTTGATCAAAAAGAATCGCCAAGTGATTTTATGTAGCCATAACCCGGTCTTGCCTCGGATGATGGAGAAGTTAACGAAGAAGATTGACTTTGATTATCCCGATAACAAATTGCTACCTGGTGAAGCATGGGTTCTCTTTCACGACAAGAAGGAAGTGCTACAGATCGATCGGATCGCAGCGCCTAACGTTTAACCCTTCTCCATCCAATCCATATAGCGCAGCACAATTCCTTCACGTAGCGCCCAAGGGCAGATCTCTAGCTCACGGAGATCAAGATTGCGCATCACACTCTCAGTGACGTAGGCGCCGGCAACAATCTGCTTGGCTCGGTTAGAAGATACCCCTGGCAACTTCGTTCGCTCTTCATGGGTCATATCAGCCAAGCGAGTCGCTATCTTGCGGATTACGTCGAATCTAATGACATCCCCACTGGTATCGAACCAATCGCCGCTAAGTCGCGCCAAGGTGCGCAGTGTCTTACTTGTGGCAATCGAGCGATCTGAATCTTGATGCTTTACGAGCGCAGGAAGCACAGCTTCGAGTTGTGACTCGATGTGATCGCGCATCTCATTGATACCCTTTTGCGAATAAGGATTCCCATTGAGAAATTTCTGAGTGAGACGCGATGCGCCAAGCGGAAGTGAAGTGGCGACTTCAGGAGATTCATCGACTCCAACGGCAATCTCTAATGAGCCTCCACCGATATCAATAACCAGGAGGCGACCGCTTGACCAGCCAAACCAGCGGCGAGCAGCAAGGAAGGTTAGTTTTGCCTCTTCATCCCCGGAGAGGACCTGAAGGTCGATCTTAAATTCCTTATTGATGCCAGCGATGATTTTTTCACCGTTGGCTGCCTCTCGAAGCGCGGAGGTGGCGAAGGGCAAGAACTCCTTGACCTGTACGGTGCGCGCCTGCAAAACGGCATTGCCGATAGAGCGACGCAGTAACCCGATTCCCTCTTCGCTAATCTCGTTCTGATTATTCAAGAACTCGGTGAGGCGGAGCTCTTCCTTGTAGTTAAAGGTGGGGTTGGGCCGGGCCCCCATATGAGTATCGACCACTTGCAGATGGATGGTATTTGAACCAACATCGAGGACTCCTAAGCGCACCTGCGAAACCTACCCCGAAGTGAGCGAGTTCGCTTCTACCTTTGGGTCGTGCCATAATTGCCCCTCTTGCGCACACCACCCACAGTGGTCCGCCTCCCTAGCTCAGTGGTAGAGCATCCGCCTTGTAAGCGGAAGGTCGTCAGTTCAATCCTGACGGGGGGCTCACAGTTTTCTTGAAACCCCTGGCAATACCCGAGCCTGAAACCCTGTAAAGATTAAGAGCGTTACCGAGATATAGAGCGCAAATGGCAGCGAGGTTAACTGCGAGACGCCACCGGTGAGGGTTGGTCCAATAAAGAAGGCGGCTAAGCCGATGATATTCACCCGAGCCAACGCCACTGATGGAGCGACTCCTGGAACCTGCGCCGCTGCATTCATGAAGGCGGGAACCATAGGGCCGATCCCCAATCCAGCGGCAGCAAATCCAATACAGATAATGATGACTGCCGGAATTTTTGCGTGAGCGGATAGTGGAACGGCAATCGCGATAGCCACGCCCCAGGTAATTCCCGCATATAACCCACCTGTGCGAACCGTCTTGCGTGGGCCATACTTTTCGAGCCAGTGATCGCCCAAAAAGCGACTTGTGATCATGGCGAGTGCAAAGGTGGCGAAGGCAATCGCATCCGCGCCTTTGCCGATCCCCATGTGATCGTGCAGGAGTACACCGCCCCAGTCACTAGCGGCACCCTCAGGTAGCAGACAACCCAAGAGCCCAAGACCGATCGCCCACAAGGGCAGTGAAGTCTTATCAAAGAAGCCGAGTTTTCCGACGGACTTTCCATCGTCTCCTCGATGTTCGTCTTGATCACCACCAAGCAAGAAGTAAACGCCAGGAACAAAGAGAACGAATGCGATAACGGCTACAAGCTTCAACTCAGACTGTGGTGATATTTGGTGCGCTACTAACCCGCCAGTGACGGTGGCTATAAATGCACCAACGCTCCAGGTCCCGTGGAAGGTGGACATCCACCTTTTATTCAATATCTTCTCAACGGCAACGGCTTGAGTATTGACGGTGATATCGAGCATTACATAGCCAAAGCCCATTACAAAGAGCCCGATAAATAGTTGCAGAATCTGATGGGCCGATCCCATGAGGAATAGTCCGGTGGACATGATGGTCGCCCCAAGTCCAGCGATTCTCTGCGAGCCAAAGGTATGCGTTAACCGCCCACCAACCTGCGATCCAATCAGTGCACCGCAGGTACTTCCCAGCAGTACAAATCCCAGGCCACCATCGCTTAAACCAAATTGGTGCTTGATTTCAGGGATGCGCGGCACCCAAGCCATCGAGACAACTCCCATAAGGAGAAAGAGGTGCCAGAGGGCGTCTCGAGCGTTTCTGCCGTTGCGGATAATCACCGCGCGAGTCTAATTCGTTACGAGATCTCCGCGGTAGGAATAGCTAAACCCACTCATCTCAACTGAACCTACTTTTGCCATAGTGCCGTTATCGACCTTGTAGATCGCCCCAAGTGTGTCAGGGGCAAAAGGACCACAACCCCCAGCCAGCCATATGTGAGTGCTATCGAGATACTGCGTATTGCCACAAAACTGCACATGGACCGGAAATGGAATCTCAGTCAGCTTCCAAGTGCCGTTTTCTAACTTGTAATCGAGAAATTGTGAAACCTTAGCCAAAGTGAAATTCCCCAATGCGGTTATTTCAGTGCTCGAGTTGAATCGCGCGAAGTGCTGTAGCGCTCCCTTTGCATCAATTATTTGTTTTACGGTTTTCAGGTCAGAACTCAAAATTAGGAGTATGGATGGGCTTCTGAGACTTAGAAGGTATTCATTGGTGGACTTGTTGTATTGCATCGAGTTAGCGTGACAGATATCAATTGGGGAGGACGTTGGGTTCTGTGGATCATTGAAAATTGGCATCGCATCAAGAAGGGGTTCACTCACCTTCTTGTTGGCCACCGCCCAATCCCAAAAACTAAATTCATGGATTGCTTGACCGTCTTTAACCTCGGCGATATCGCAATCTAGAACTGGCAACTTGAATTGGCGATTGAGCCAACTGCTATCGACACTTCGCGTAACTGTCGTTATTAGGACCGGGTTACCCTCCGGCGAGATTGTCATTTCGTGACCTTCGGGCATGTATGTTCCAAATTTAGTTTTCACCTCGTCTATCTTGGCCACCGTTTGGAAATTGGCATCCAACAGACGCCATACACCTGGTGACGTGGCGGTAACTGAAAAATCCTTCTGTTCCAGGTAGCCATATGTTGGTGTTCCGTCATAACTGGACGCCGCCTGAGCATCACTCAATTTTCTAAATCCAATTAAATTACCAGGAGATTTTGTGAAGAATTTAATGAACTCCTCTTGCGATGCAATCGCATAACTCCCGTCTTTCACAACGGGAGTCGAAAGGATGACGTCCTGACTAATTAACGACGTGTCTCCTGCATATTTAATGACTGGGAAATCTGACGGTGATGGGTAAATTTCGACAATTGGGGAGCCAGATGAATTTGCGATTACTTTGATAGGTTTAAATAGGGCTGCCTCGGATAGTGTTGCACCCGAAGTGAGCGAGAACTGCAATCCACTCTTTGCAGGGACAACTTGCTTGTTCTGCCCATTGAGAATCGTAAGTGGGTTTGCATTGTTGAAGTGAATTTCAAAGTCAACAGAGTCATTAGGTCGAAAAACATTCAGATAAACCTTGAGAACATTTCCACTGACTTCAGTGCTGATGTTTTCTGAACTTATAACAGAAATATTTCCCGCTTCCAGTGCCGATGCTGATTGCGGTATGACTCCGATGAGGAAGTAGGCACCGAGAGCGCTACTCAGGAGAAAGGTGAGTGTCTCGTATTTCGAATGTTGGCCAAAGATTTTGCGCATTGAAAAAGCATAGGACGGGACTTGCCTCAAGGGCAGCCTTACGGGATTGTGAAAATGGTGTGAGTTTTGGGAGGTGTCTGACCCTGCTCCTTGGGAGATTGGATAAGCGAAAGAGAGTGGATTAGGGTTTAAACTATGACCAATCACCGCTCTGAAATCTTTGCCCTCTCGGACGAGTATGTTGAAAACATCTGCCGCTTGAAGCCTCTCCGCGCGACTCAAGATGGAGTCCCTGGCTACGACCATTTAATTGATGACTTTTCGCTTGCTGGCCGCGCGAAGGTAGCGGACTATCAACGGCAGGTTCTTGAGCGAGTGCTGCCGCTGGAGCCACTTGACGAGGCTGATCGCATTGCCAAAGAGGTCTTGATAGAGAGAGTGGAGTCCGCTCTCAAGCTCCATGAATCCCGTGAGTCGATCATTACCTTCTCGGCGATCACGAATCCCGCGCACGATATTCGCGAGGCATTTACCTTGATGGCAACCGAGGGCGATGGGGAGATCGCGACCATGACTGCCCGCTTAAATGCAGTCGGGCCGGCGCTTGATTCTTGGAAATCATCTCTGGAAGAGACTGCTCTACAAGGATTATTAACGGCTAGACGCCAGGTACTGGCAGTCGCCGAGCAGTTGCAAGCCTATGGTTCAGGTGGCTATTCAGGCATGGTGCGCTCCGTAGATGTACCGGGCAAATATCCTGATTTACATCTCGCTGCCCAGAGTGCCGAAGCTTCCTGCCTCGCCATGGCGGAATGGATGCGGGACGTGCATGCGCCGCGTTGCACTGATAGAGATGGTGTTGGAATCGAACGCTACGCACCTTGGGCACGTAACTTCACGGGAGCTGAGCTTGATCTGCGTGCCACTTACGAGTGGGGCGTGCAAGATCTGCAGCAATTGAATGACCGCATGTACAAAGTGGCGGAGAAGTTAGGTCTTTCTGGAAAGAGTCTGCGCGAAGTGGCTGATTACTGCGAAGACTCTGAAGTGCATCGGATAGATGGTGAAGCAGATTTAGTAGCGAAGCTCATAGAATTTACTGAGCAAGCGGTAGCACGTGTGGATGGCATCTATTTCGATATTGATCCTCGAATTAAATTCTGCGATGCACGCATCGCACCAGCCGGCGCAGCAGCTGCTCCGTACTACATCTCTCCGAGCGAGGATCTCTCACGTCCGGGTACGACCTGGTACCCGACATTGGGCCACACCCGTTTTAACTTCTGGCACATGGCATCAACGTGGTACCACGAGGCAGTTCCAGGACATCACCTGCAGTGTGCGACCGCCATCATTGAGAAGGATCGCCTCAGCCGCTTTCAAAGGACGCAGGCATGGACGAGCGGCTATGGGGAGGGCTGGGCACTTTATGCCGAGCGCTTCATGGATGAGTTGGGAGCTTTCGAAGATCCCGCATTTGAACTTGGATACTTATCGAATCAGGCGATGCGTGCAGCTCGCGTGATCGTTGATATTGGAATGCACTGCGGGTACGAGGATTTTGATGGCAATGTTTGGAACGCCGAATCTGCCTATCAGTTACTAGTTAATCGTGCGTTGATGGCAGAAGATTTTGCTAGGTCTGAAGTTGATCGCTATCTCGGTTGGCCAGGTCAGGCGATCTCTTACAAAGTAGGAGAGCGAGTCTGGGTGCGAGCCCGCGAAGATGCGAAGAAGCGCTTGGGTGACAAGTTCGACATCAAGGCATGGCACAACTACGCCCTCAAAATCGGCCCTATGGGACTCGATACTTTCGAACGCGAGATGGCTGCGTTTAACGGCTAACTATTCCAAACCAGGGCAGATTGGCTTTGGACCACCGTTGGTATTTCCATAGCGGTGGTATGTAATACAAACGCTCTGCTCGAGCAGCCAACGCGGTGCCTCGATATCGCCGCGTTGTGCAATCGGACGAGTATCAAGGCTTATACCTTTTGCTAGCAGCGCAGCGCGTGGTGGCTCTTCGTGGGAGAGCCAACGCACCTTGCCTCGTGCGCGTTCGACTAACTCCGCGACGCTCTCCTCTTTACTACTACTGAATTCGACGGCAGCGCCAGTCAAATCCGAAATGAACTTCGCGTAGGCAGTTTCATCGCGCGCGGTTTCACTATCAAAACGGACGATGATCGGTGCAAGCGGGCGCCGGTAGCGGTGGTAGTTCCGCTCCACATCAAGACCTGTGTGGTCGATCGCTTGCGAGCCAACTTCCTTCCACCACTTCGTCGCACTGCGCTTGCCCAGATCAAGATGCTGAATCGGAGCCCAGTTGCGCAACGTATTCACATAATGTCTGCCGCCAGCCTTCGCTGTTGCGCCAACGCTGCTGCGCTTCCAACCTCCAAAGGGTTGGCGATTAACAATCGCGCCCGTGATTCCTCGGTTAATGTAGAGATTGCCCGCCTCTACATGTTCCATCCAGTAATCGAGTTCAACTGGATCCAAAGAATGTATTCCTGCGGTAAGACCAAAGTCCGTTGCATTCTGCCACTGCACCGCGGTCTTTAAGTTAGGCGCAACCATGAGTGCAAGCACGGGTCCGAACCATTCATTGCGGTGGCTCCATGACCCAGGCTTGACGCCCACTTTGATTCCAGGGCGCCACAGGTGTCCGGAGTGATCGAGCTGCTCTGGTTCAACAAGCCAGCTCTCTCCTTCATCGAGGTGGTGCAGAGCGCGTGAAAGATTTCCTTCTGGAGCCTTAATGATGGGTCCAACCGAAGTATTGAAGTGGTAGCCAGCTCCGACTTTAAGAGTCGAGACATCGTCGACGAGTTGGCGGATAAAAGCTGGGTCGTTGTAAATGCTTTCGACGACAATCCCGAGACTGGCTGCAGAACACTTCTGACCTGCATGACCAAAGGCCGATTGCACTAAGTCTTTTACCGCAGCATCAATATCTGCGCAGGCCGTGATAACCAAGGCATTCTTTCCACTTGTTTCGGCGAGCAGATTTAAATCATTGCGCCACTGCACAAACATATTAGCGGTATCGAATGCACCCGTAAGGATAAGCGCCTTAATTGCTGGATGAGTGACGAGGTATTGACCATTCTCGTCATCGAGGCTGGGTAGAAATTGCAGAGCATCGGCCGGGATTCCCGCTGCCCAAAGTTGTTGTGCGAGTTCCCACGCAGTCGCCACAGTTTCAGGAGCGGGCTTAAAGAGGACTGGATTACCAGCCGCCAGAGCCGCGAACAAACCACCAGCGGGGATCGCATAAGGAAAATTCCAAGGCGGGATTACTAAAACCGGTCCAATAGGGGTGCTCTTATCGTCATCGATCATTGCCGCATAGAAGCGAGCGAAGTCAATTGCCTCACTTACTTCAGGATCCGCTTCCGAAACAGTCTTGCCGGCATCACGCGCCATTACTGCGATACTCCGTGCGCGTTGCTCGGACATGCTCGCCGCAACCTGCTCAAGAATTGCGCGGCGCTCTGTCGCACTCTTGTTACCCCATGTTGAGGCTTCCGCAGCCGCGATCGCCTTATCGACCAATCCTTTATCGATGACGGAGTACGAATACCACTGCTCACCATCGGCACTGGGATCTGTCCCCACGCCTTGCCCTTTGGTCCGAACTTCCTTGCCGTTGATGACGACTGGAATTTGTGTCGAGTTGTCGAGCTGAACCTTCGCCAGTTGTTCAGTTACCGCTGCAATGAATTTAGGTTCTGTTGGATCTCCAGATGGTTCGTTAAAGAAGCCTGCCGCATGATCGGGCTTAAGCAGGTGGCGACGTGACGCGGTTGAGATCGTATGGCGCTCCCGGACAGAATTTTCAAAGCGCTCTTTCTGTTCTGCAAACTTCTTAGGATTCTTTGCAATATCAAAGGCAGCTTTCAAGTAATTTTCATCCGAAGTATTTTCATCAAGGCGACGAACTAAGTAGGCCACTGCTGATGCGAAATCATCGCGCCGCGTCACGGGGGCGTAGAGCAGAACTTGATGTCCAGATTGAGTGACTGCGAGCGCCTCAGCGCTAGCCATTCCCTCCAGCATTTCGATATCCAGTTGATTCAGGACGTGTCGCTTACGAGCTACTTCAATCGCCCAGGTGAGATGGAATAAGTTGTGGCTCGCGATTCCAATTCGAACTGCTTCCGCATTCTCTGGACGGAGCGCAGCATCGATTAAGCGGGAGTAACTCGCATCAACATCAGACTTTGAAGCATAAGGAGCAGCGCTCCAACCATTGAACTGCGCTTCGGCACGTTCCATTGCAAGGTTCGCACCCTTCACGAGGCGAATCTTGATCGTCCCACCAT
>DAIMCZ010000004.1:0-20401 GCA_036726125.1 Candidatus Nanopelagicaceae bacterium | reverse complement strand
CCTTCCTTAGTGCGCTGCCGCAGAATCTTGGTGAGGGCTGGAGCTTCGTAGGGCAGGATCAATCCGCGCGAGAGCGCCCGAACCCTCTGGTGTACGAGCGCGATTACAAACCGGGGAAGCACGGGCGATATGGCGCGCAATTTCTTCAGACCTATCGCATTGAACAGACCGAATCCCCGAACCGATGCCTTCTTCGCTGCACGCGAGAAGATAGCGACTGCCTCTTTAGTAGAGTGAATACGCATTACCTCGTCGGTAAGAGTGATCGTTACCTCGATCGCCTTTGGATCTTTAAAGAGGCGAGCGAATCTCTTTCGGTTGGCCTTATCTCTGCGCGCTCGAATCGTCTCAGCGGTGTGGATGAGGTTTCGAGCCTGGGCTACCGAGGTAACAGCGGTTGCATCGATCTTGGGGTCTGTCGGAAAGGTAGGCACGTAACCATTCTTCACCGCTACGGAAAAAAATTCACCTTTACGCCACCTGCTAGCCTCGTAATTCATCTCCTCTTGTGTTGCTATTCGTCCATGAGAGCTGTGATTGTCGGTGGCGGGATCATTGGAACGATGCATGCGGTGCTCGCAGTAGAGGCCGGTTATGAAGTAGTTCACGTTGAGCGCGATGCGCGACCTTTATCGGCTTCGATTCGAAATTTCGGCCTGGTCTGGGTGAGCGGACGTGCCGCTGGTCCTGAATTGGAGATTGCGCTACGCGCTCGCCAACTCTGGGAGGAGATCGGTTCTCGGGCGGAGATTGGCTTCCGCCCGCAAGGTTCACTGACGATCGCTCAAACCGAGGCGGAATTTGAAGTGATGCGTGCGGCGGCCGTTATGCCTGATGCGCATGATCGTGGATTTCGTATCCTTGATCGAGCGCAAGTTCAGGCACATGAGCCGGTTCTGCAAGGCAAATTTGTTGGCGCACTTGAGTGTACGAAGGATGCCGCCGTAGAGCCGAGCCTGCTACTAGGCGGTCTCCGTAACTACCTCGCCACCCACGAGAAGTACACCTGGATGCCTAACTTTGAGGTCGTCGATTTTTACCACGATGAAACTGGTAATCACGTCACCGATATAAATGGTCATAAGGTTTCAGGCGAACTGATGGCGATCTGCCCTGGTTCAGCCCATCAAGGTTTCCTCTCTGAATTCCTAGAAGGCGCACCACTTCGTCGAGTGCATCTGCAGATGGGAGCGACAGTTCCATTTGGTGCGACTCTGGGTCACTCAATCGCTGATGCAGATTCGATGCGCTACTACCCAGCTTTCAAGGACTTAGCGCTCGATACCTTGGCCCCTCAGGAGCCAATCGCGGCGCAATACAAGATGCAATTGCTCCTCGTTCCCCGCTTAGATCACACCTTTACTATCGGCGATACCCACGAATATGAAGAGCCTTTCTCGCATGAAATTCTAGAAGCGCCTTACGACCACCTTCGCAACGTCATCTCAGCGATCTTTGGCGCCCCTGCACCAACGATCGCGCGCCGTTGGTCCGGAAATTATTCGCAACTCGTCGGGGCAGAAGGCGTTTATTACCGTCGCGAGCTTGCTCCTGGTGCTGTTGTTGTTACAGGTGGCGGTGGACGTGGAAATACCATTTCACCAGCGATTGCAGAGGAGACCATCAACTCATGGCCGAGATAAAGTTAGTTGTTCTAGATGTTGCAGGGACCACTGCCCAGGATGGCGGACTTGTAGTTAAGGCTTTCCAGATTGCGATGGAACCAACGAACCCGTCGCAAGAAGAGCTTATGGAGATGACCGAGTACGTCCTAGCAACGATGGGGCAACGGAAGATCGATGTCTTTATGCACCTCTGCAAAGGTGATCCCGATGCCGCTTTTGAGGCTCACGAGCGCTTCGTAACCTCTTATACCGATCTAGTTGCAGAAGGCGAGTTAGAAGAGTTTGACGGAGTTAGCGATTTCTTCCGTGAACTGCGCCAGCGGGGAATTGGGATTGGAATCACGACCGGGTTTCCACGCGAAATTCTCGATCCCATTATTTACGAGTTGGGTTGGAGCGAGTTGATCGACGTCTCTGTCGCGGCGTCCGAGGTAGATCAAGGCCGCCCCGCCCCAGATATGATCTTTAGAGCGATAGATCTCTACAACAAGGCCAATGGTTTGGAAGTTCACGCCGATGAAGTTGCAGTAGCCGGAGATACCGAGTCAGATATGAAGGCCGGAGTTACAGCGGGCGCTGCGATAGTTCTGGGCGTGACGAGCGGAGCCGGAACCGAGGAGCAATTACGCGCAACCGGTGCCACCGATATCTCCCACACCGTTCTCTCGCTTCTGACGCTTATTTAATTAGAGCACAGAAGAGGGGCTGGCACTAAACCCTGTATCCAATTATTAACTTTTCGTACATCAAATCAACCTCCAAATCCCCCTTTTCTGTTAACCATCCGCAGTTGGCTACGGCTACAAATCCTTAAGGGGGACTAATGCGTAAGCAATTCGTATTTGGAGCAGTTGCAGCAATCGCTGTTGCACTTCTTCCAGCAGTATCTGCGCAAAGCGCAACTGCCGACACAACCAACTGGGCAACTTGCGCCGACGTCGCATCATGCGGCGGAATCAGTGCGCTTGTTAAGGCTGCTCAAGCTGAAGGCACATTGAACATCACAACAGTTCTTCGTAACTGGGCTGACTATGGCGATGCAGAAGATGCATACCAAGCCGCATTCGGAATTCACATCAACGATGACAACCCAGACGGTGGTTCATCTTACGAAATCAAGTCAATCCAGACCGCTCCTGCAGCAGCTCAACCAGATGTCGTCGATATCGGAGCTTCACACATTCAGCAGGCAATGACCGGTAGCACAACAGGCGGAAGCCTCTTTGCTCCATACAAGGTCCAGACATGGAACGACATTCCTTCACTTTGGAAGGATCCAGCAGGATATTGGTTCGGTAACTACTCAGGTCAGATCGTTATCGGTTATGACGCTAAGTTGAAGGTTCACCCAACAAAGATCAAGGACCTCACAAACCCAGCATTCAAGAAGGTCGTCGGTATTGCCGGAGATCCAACAGGTGCTCAAGAGGCTCTTATCTCTGTCATGGCAGCAACAGTTGCTAACGGCGGAACATTCGACAACGTTCAAAAGGGCTTTGATTTCTACCACGGCCTCAAGACAAGCGGAAACCTCTCAGGTGCAACTGCTGACTCAACTCACATTGCAACAGGTAACCCAAAGGTCTGGTTGGACTACTCATTCAACGCACTCGGAACTGAGCAACTCGGTTCTCAGATCGGCAAGACAATTCAATACGTCAAGCCTTCTGATGCAGCAGTTCAAGGTACTCCTTACATCTTCGGTATCAACGCAACAGCTCCACACCCAGCAGCAGCACGTCTCTGGGTTGAGTTCTTGATGTCAGAGAAGAAGGGCCACCTCGCAAAGGATCTCGCTGGAGATGAGGCAGCAAACGTTGCTGCTGGAACTCTTGATGGCGGAAAGTTGTTCAACTCACTCATGGGTGGACAGAACATCTTCCAGCTCGGCGGCGCTGTCCCAATCGAGATCGCAGCTATGAAGGCTAAGAAGTTGCTCGTTCCATCACCAGCAACAATCTTCCAGCCAAACCCAGCTGCAGATAAGTTGACCCTACAGCAGCCTTCAGTCGCACAGCAGACAACAGCTACTGCTCTGTTGACGAAGCTCTGGCCAACACTCTAAGTAACTGACCTCTTTAACTAATGGTCATTGCTGACGAACTAGCCGCTCCCACCCGTACAACGGGTGGGAGCGGTTCGTCACGCCTCTCATTTAAATTTGATAGAAGCGTCTTGGGCTTGCTCCCAATATTCCTCTTCTTGGGATATTTCTTGCTCTACCCAATCGCCTCGATCATCTCTTCATCAATTCACGACAACAAGCATCATTTAACTCTTTCGCTCTACGGCAACCTATTCTCTGGCAACTATCGCACCGCGTTCACTGGATCCTTCAAGCTTGCTTTCTATTCCATGATCGTTTCTGGAATCGCAGGAGCAATAATCTGTTGGGCAGTTGTCAAAACTAACGGCATTGTTCGCACCATCACCAGCTCTGCTGCGGGTGTGCTAGCCAACACCGGCGGAGTTCCACTCGCCTTCATGTTTATCGCAGCCTTCGGTCAAGAAGGCCTCATTACAAAATTATTGCTCAATGTCTTTCACTGGGACTTGTATGGCGGATCCTTCGATCTGTACAACTTCTGGGGAATCCTCTTGGTTTACTGCTTCTTCCAGGTACCTCTGATGGTCATTATCTTCACACCGGCCTTAGAGAACCTGCGGGTTGAGTGGGTAGAGGCAAATGAATCCCTAGGTGGATCTAAGTCCCAATATTTCCGCCACGTCTTAATTCCAGTTCTTTTGCCATCCTTTATTTCTGCTTGCCTCCTGCTCTTCGCTAGCGCATTTAGTGCCTTTGCCACTGCAGCAGCGATGTCGAATGGATCAATTCCGCTCGTTCCGCTCTTTATCGGCAACTTGGTAAACGGCAACGTCATTGCTGGTCAAGAGAATCAGGGTGATGCGATGGCCATGGGAATGGTCATTGTTTCCCTCTTTGTTATCGCCGCATACCTTCTCCTGCTACGCGTCACGAGGAAACGATGAAGCGTGAATTAGCCTGGCTCGATCGAGTTATCTTTGCATTTGCAGCCTTCTTCTTTATCGCTCCGCTTATCGCGGCAGCGGAGTACTCGGTTCGTGGATATGGAAACAAGGGTCATACCTTCGCAAACTATTCGTGGATTATCCATCAACTCGGTTTCTCGGCTGCTCTATGGACTTCGCTGCGCATATCCATCATCACCATCTTGATCGTTCTCGTGCTTGTTGTTCCAACGGTCGTCTACGTCCATCTCGGGGGACACAGATATCGCCGCCTCTTGGAAATTGTCTGCTTGCTACCGATCGTTATCCCCGTCGTTTCATTAGCAATCGGCGCACAAGTTGCGATGCCAAAGAATTTGCAATCGACCTCCTATGAACTCTGTTTCTTCTATGTCGTAGTCGCTCTGCCCTACGTCTATCGTTCGTTGGATATTGGGCTGCAATCTGTGGCGCTGAGCACTCTGGTGGAAGCTTCACAGAGTTTGGGAGCTGATTGGTTCAAGACTTTAACGATGGTCATCATCCCTGCGATCCGCTCATCAACGACCGGCGCACTCTTCATTACCTTCGCTCTCTCACTGGGTGAGTACACACTCGCGGTGCTCTTGCACTTCCACACCTTTCCTACGTGGGCGACAAATATCTCGCAAGAGAATATTTATGGCTCAATTGCAATCTCGGTAACAACTTTGGGTGGCGCCTGGATCCTTCTGATCTTTGTTGCCTTCCTACCTCGAATCAAAAGCCTATTCGCACGAAAAGAGAGGGTCGCTTAATGGAAATCCATGGAAGCACTGTTGAATTTAGAAATGTGAAGCGGACCTTCGGAACCGTTAAGGCTCTTAATGACTTCTCTCTCACCATCAAGCCCGGTGAGCTTGTAACTCTCCTCGGCCCTTCAGGGTGCGGCAAGACCACGGCTCTTCGTATCTTGGCCGGTATCGACAAAGATCACGAAGGCGTTGTTGAGATTGATGGCAAGGACATGTCTGCCGTTCCAGCCAACAAGCGCAATATTGGAATGGTCTTCCAGGCCTACTCACTCTTTCCAAATATGACCGCAACTGAGAATGTCGCCTACGGTCTGCGCGTCCGTGGCGTTGACTCTCACAAGCGTGAGGCCCGTGCTCGTGAACTCCTCGAACTGGTAGGCCTCAATACGCAGGGCGATCGTCGACCAACCCAACTCTCAGGTGGGCAGCAACAGCGCGTTGCTCTGGCTCGCGCTCTAGCCATCGAACCTTCAGTACTTCTGCTCGACGAGCCACTTTCCGCTCTTGACGCTCAAGTTCGCGCTCAGCTCCGCGAAGAGATTCGTCGCATTCAAAGCACGATCGGAATCTCAACTCTCTTTGTAACCCATGATCAAGAGGAAGCAATGGCTATCTCCGATCGCGTTGGCGTAATGAACAAGGGCGTCTTGGAGCAGATTGATGAGCCCGGCAAGTTGTACAACAAGCCAAAGACATCGTTCGTCGCAGGCTTCGTCGGCTTAACAAATTACATTCCTGCCGTAATGGAAACCAAGTCGAGCGTAATCGTCTTGAACCAAGTCGTGGATATCTCAGATCACTCCGTTGACGCGAAGAAAGGCGAAGAGGTCCGCGCTCTTGTACGTCCAGAGGAGTTGCAAGTTGAGAAGGCGAGCGAAGGTGCAGTTGTCATCACCAAGTCCTTCCTAGGGCCTATTACTCGCCTTGGTATCGACGCAGGAACTCCAGAGTTGATCTATGCCGAAGTAACGAGCAAAGAGGCAAAGAAATTTGATACTGGAGACAATGTGAAGATCTCCATACATTCTGATTCAGTGATGGTCGAATACGCATAAGATGATTACGCGCGATGGTGGAATTTCTCGCGGCGTCGCGAATGAAAAGGGCTGGGTCAATCTGGAACCAAGCGCCGGCCAAGAGTTAATCGGGGAACCTGTTTCGCCATCTGCCACACCCATCCTTTCCTTGATCCACATCTCAGATCTGCACATCTGTGATGCACAATCTCCAGCACGCGTTGAACTGATGGATCGCTTTGCTGATCCACATCACCCGATGTCAGAGCACATTCCACTGGTAGGGGCTTATCGCGCTCAAGAGATGCTGACCGCTCAAACGCTCGAGACCATGATCCAGACTGTGAATTCCATCCGTACCGGACTCTTCTCAGATCGCCCCATTGATGCTGTTGTAGCTACTGGCGATGTAACCGACAACGCCCAAGCAAATGAGTTGGATTGGTACCTCACGCTGATGGATGGTGGCGAGGTCCATCCCGATAGTGGAGATACTTCTAAGTGGGAGGGCGTGGCCCAGAAAGATCCTGCGAAGTACGATCGCAATTACTGGAATCCCGAAGGGACTCCTGAGGGATGCGAGGAAGATTATCCACGTGCTCTCTATGGACTTCCTACGGTTCCAGGCTTAACTGATGCAGTTCGACAACCCTTTGTTGCAACGGGATTGAGCCACACTTGGTTTGCGACTCACGGTAACCATGACGCGCTGGTGCAAGGAACAGTCCCTCCAGATGAGACTTTGGAATTCATTGCAACTGGTGGGGCTCGTCTCACCGATATGGGCGAGAACTTTGATCTACAAGAAGCCTTTTCCGGTTGGGGGATGGTCGGTCCCGCAAAATTAGCCTCGCCAAGTGCAGGTGTTTATCGAGGGACCACCGCAGATCCACGCCGTCGCCTCAACGCACCCGACGATTGGGCGAAGTTGCATTTAACCTGCGAACATAATGGCCATGGTTTAACTGAGATCAATGCCCTGCAGGGAACTAAGTACTGGTCGAAGGATCTCGGCGCTATACGACTAATCTCACTCGATACAGTCAATATTCACGGTGGCTGGCAGGGATCGTTGGATGAGACCCAATTCAATTGGATGAAAGAAGTTCTTGCCGATCCAACTCCAAAGTACTTCATTCTCCTTTCGCACCACCCACTGCATGGTCTCTTTAATGATTACGCCCCGGAAGGCGCAGATCGTCGCATTGCTATTGCAGAATTGACTGAAGAACTCTTGAAGCACGACCGCATCATCGCTTGGCTCGCGGGTCATGATCATGACAATCGCGTGAAGTACATCGGCGAGGAAGGTCAAAATGGCTTCTGGCAGATCATGACTTCTTCACTTATCGACTGGCCACAACAAGGACGCCTTGTCGAAGTCTTGGAAGATCAGGGAAAGGTCGTCATTGCGACCACACTTATCGATCACCAAAGCCCTATTGACCTCACTGAAGCTACGAGTAACCTAGAGAGTCCAGTGCATCTCGCGGGACTCTCACGCATCCTCTCGGCTAACCACTGGCAGCGTCGCAAAGCCAATGACTTTCACGTGGAGCTCGCAGCAGGTGAAGCAACAGACCGAAATCGCTTTCTTTGGATTGATAAGACACCTAAATAGGACATGGAGGTTCTCTGGTGAGCAAGGTCTACAAAGAGATTGAGGCTATCTTCACTACGGGAATTGCCGAGGAGTATCTCGGTGAAGATGTAAAACTTGTCGAACATATGTTGCAGTGTGGTGATCTAGCTAAAGATGCCGGTGCACCTGATTACCTGGTCGTTGCTTCCCTGCTTCATGATATTGGCCATCTTCTTGTTGATGATGCACATGCTGCTCAAGATGCCGGTATCGATATGCACCATGATGCTGTTGGAGCGCGTTGGATCGAAGAGCGCTTTCCAGCAACAGTGAGCGAGCCAGTTCGGCTACATGTGGCGGCCAAGCGTTACTTAGTCACCACCAACCACGATTACCTTTCAAAACTCTCTCACGCCAGTGTGCAAACCCTTTACATGCAAGGCGGGCCGCTCAGCCAAGAGGAAGTTATCGATTTCATCTCTCGAGAAGGGGCAGAGGATGCGGTCCGAGTTCGCCTCTGGGATGACCTCGCCAAAGTGCGAGACAAATCCACCTCCTCGCTCAAAGACTTCGAACCCCTCATCACGGCTCTTGCCCGTCCATAACGGCAACTAGTAACCCGCATAACAAAGTGTTTACCCAAGGTTCCTTTTCTAGCGAGGCCACGGGCACTACACTCACAAATATGGAAGTAACTGTTTACGATTCCATCAGCGCGACTCCCGTTTACGGTGACCCAGCGCTCCAAAGCTCGACCCTCGCCCCTGTAATCCTCGTCTACTCTGATGATCAGAGCGTGCGTGCGGCTATCACGGCGGCGCTCGGCAAGCAGTTACCTGGCGAGAGCCGTGAGCATAAGGTGGTCGATTTCGCGACTGCCGATGCCTTGCGCCTCTACCTGAGCGAGAAGCGGAAGGTAGACCTCTTTATTCTCGATGGCGAGGCGGTTCCAGAGGGTGGGATGGGCCTGGCCCACGCCCTCAAGGATGAGATCGTCGAATGCCCTCCCGTAATGCTGATCATCCAGCGCCCCCAAGATAGTTGGTTGGCTAAGTGGTCAGGCGCCGATGCTGTTATCTCCCATCCAATCGACCCATTTACCTTGGGTTCTAAGGTCGCAGAGCTCATCAAATAGCCCAATGACGAACTGTGACGGTCGACACACCTCCTATTCTTACGGCGTATCCCGCCGTATGCTCACAGCATGAATCCTTACGTCCCGATTCTTGCGATAGGTGGGATTGGCTTCGGATTCGCCGCATTTTCAGTCGTAACCGCTGCGATCACTGGGCCCAAGCGTTATAACCGGGCTAAGGCGGAGGCTTATGAGTGTGGCATCCAGCCCTCTCCAGTAGCTCAAGGCGGTGGTCGCTTCCCCGTCAAATACTTCTTAACAGCGATGCTCTTTATCGTCTTCGATATCGAAATTGTCTTCTTATATCCATGGGCGGTCTCCTTCAATCAACTAGGCCTCTTCGGCCTTGTTGAGATGGTGATCTTCATACTTACAGTCTTCGTCGCATATGCATATGTATGGCGACGTGGCGGATTGGAATGGGATTAACCGTGGGTCTAGAAGAGCAGTTACCAACCGGAATCGCACTCACCACAGTTGAGAGCCTCGCTGGTTATATGCGCAAGAGCTCCTTGTGGCCAGTGACATTTGGCTTAGCGTGCTGCGCAATCGAGATGATGGCTGCTGGTGGAGGTCGCTACGACCTGGCGCGCTTTGGAATGGAAGTTTTCCGTCCATCACCTCGTCAAGCAGATTTGATGATCGTTGCCGGTCGCGTCTCGCAGAAGATGGCCCCCGTTGTTCGCCAAATTTACGATCAAATGCCTGGACCAAAGTGGGTGCTCTCGATGGGAGCCTGCGCTTCATCTGGAGGAATGTTCAACAACTACGCGATCGTGCAGGGTGTCGATCACATCGTCCCAGTAGATATCTATCTACCAGGTTGCCCACCGCGCCCTGAAATGTTGATGGATGCGATTTTGAAGTTACATGAGCAGATCAGCGATGAGAAGCTCGGTGCGAATCGCGAAGCGATTATTCGCGAAGTGGAAGCGGCTGCGCTCGCATCTAAGCCGACCTTCCAAATTCAAGGGTTATTGAAGCGATGACTGAAGAGCACGGATTATTTGGCGCCAAGGGGACTGGAGACACCTCTGGTTACGGTGGGCTCGTACGCAAGAGCCACAACGAGATTTCCGCTGAGCGTCCATACGGCGGTTACTTTGATGAGATCATGGATGAACTGGAGCGCGCATATCCGGATTTCAACGATGCTATAGAGCAGGTAGTTATTCATCGCGGTGAATTAACTTTGCACGTGAAGGCGGCGCGTTTATTTGAAGTCGCTAAAGTGCTTCGCGATACACCAGCTCTGCGCTTTGAAGTCTGCCTCGGTGTAAATGGTGTGCACTATCCATCTGACAAAGATCGCGAATTGCACTGCGTTTACCCTCTGCTTTCAATGACATTTAATCGCCGCATTCGCCTTGAAGTGAGCGTTCCAGATAGCAATCCTCACCTACCTTCGTTGGTTGAGTTGTGGGGTGGAAATAATTGGCATGAGCGCGAAACCTTCGACATGTTCGGAATCATCTTTGATGGTCACCCTGCTCTGACTCGCATCTTGATGCCTGATGATTGGATCGGACATCCGCAACGTAAAGATTATCCACTCGGTGGAATTCCAGTTGAGTACAAGGGTGCCACTGTGCCACCTCCAAATGAGCGGAGGTCATACCGATGACAACTAACGATCCATATGCAACCTCTCGTGAAACAACAGAGGGCCGCGTTTATTCTGTAACTGGAAACGACTGGGACTCCCTCGTTACCGAAATTGGTGCAACAAAGGAAGAGCGCGTTGTAGTCAATATGGGTCCGCAGCATCCATCAACGCATGGCGTGCTCCGTCTAATTTTGGAACTCGAAGGCGAGACCGTTACTGAGGCTCGTGCGGGTATCGGGTATCTCCACACAGGTATTGAGAAGAATGCTGAATACCGCACCTGGACACAGGGAACTACCTTTGTAACTCGCATGGATTATCTTTCGCCAATCTTCAACGAGACTGCGTACTGCCTTGCCGTCGAGAAGTTGCTCGGCGTCACCGAAGAGATTCCAGAGCGCGCCAGTGTGATCCGGGTCTTGATGATGGAGTTCAACCGCATCTCATCACACATGGTTGCTCTTGGTACTGGTGCACTAGAACTTGGCGCATTAACTCCGATGCTCTTTGCCTTCCGTGAGCGCGAGAAAGTTCTTGATATCTTCGAGATGGTCTCAGGTCTACGCATGAATATGGCCTACATCCGTCCTGGTGGAGTTTCACAAGATCTCCCCGATGGAGCTCTCACGAAGATTCGGGAAACTGTTAAAGAGTTGCGCCATAACTTCAAGGACAATGCAAAACTTTTGATCGGTAACACAATCTGGATGAAGCGCACACAAGGCGTGGGATATCTAGATCTCGCGGGCTGCATCACGCTTGGAGTTACTGGTCCAATCCTGCGTGCGACTGGCATGCCTTGGGATCTGCGTAAATCCGAACCATATTGCGGATACGAAAACTACAACTTCGATGTGATCACCAATGATGGTTGTGATACGTACGGCCGCTTCTTGATCAAGATGGATGAGCTTGAGCAGTCACTGCGCATCATCGAACAGTGTGTAACCAAGCTCGAGGCACTTGAAGGTGCACCTGTCGTTATTGAAGATAAGAAGATCGGTTCCCCAGCGGATCTGAAAGTCGGTCCAGATGGAATGGGTAACTCTCAAGAGCACATCGCCCACATCATGGGTCAATCGATGGAGGCTCTCATCCACCACTTCAAGATTTCAACTGAGGGATTCCGCGTTCCTGCCGGTCAGGTCTATGCAACCGTTGAATCTCCTAAGGGAGAAACTGGAGTTCATCTAGTTTCAGATGGCGGCTCGCATCCTTATCGCCTCCACTTCCGCGAACCTTCATTTAACAATCTGCAATCACTCGCCGCGATGTGCGAGGGCAGCATGATCGCCGATGTCGTTGCAGCTGTAGCTTCAATCGATCCAGTGATGGGTGGGGTAGACCGCTAATGTCATTTACTACTGAAGAGCTCGCAGTGATGGATACCATCATCGCGCGCTATCCCAAGAGCCGTTCGGCAATTATGCCGTTGCTGCATTACGTGCAGTCGATCGATGGCTACGTGACTCCTCGTGGAATTGAAACTATCGCGGAAAAGTTAAATCTCGCCACCGCCGAAGTCACCGCAGTCTCGACTTTCTACACCCAATACAAGAGTGAGCCAGTTGGTGAATATCACGTTGGTATCTGCACCAACACGCTCTGCGCTGTTATGGGCGGGGACGCCATTTATGAATCAGTTTGCGATCGCCTGGGAATCAAGAAAGATCAGACGACTCCTGATGGAAAGATTTCACTAGAGCGCATTGAGTGCAATGCCGCCTGTGATTACGCCCCAGTCGTCATGGTCAATTGGGAGTTTTACGATAACCAGACCCCAGCATCTGTTAACGAATTAATCGATGGCGTGCGCGCTGGAAATCCGCCGGCTCCAACCCGCGGGCCAAAAGAGTTGCGCACCTGGAAGCAGAACTCGGCGGTACTCGCTGGCCTCTCTGATGGGTTAGCAGAAGAGGGCGTACAGGCTGGCGCAGCTTCTCTCCTCGGCTTAAATATTGCGAAGGCGCAGGGATCCAAATGAGCCTCTTGAACCCAGTTCTATCCGCGCATTGGGATGAAGCAGATTCCTTCACCATCGCTGGCTACCAACGTCACGATGGGTACAAGGCCCTTGCTAAAGCCCTCAAAGCGACTCCCGATGAAGTGATTGCCCAGATAAAAGAGTCAGGTTTACGTGGTCGTGGCGGTGCGGGCTTCCCAACCGGAAACAAGTGGAGCTTCATTCCACAGGGCGATAAAAAGGCGCACTACCTTGTTGTCAACGCCGATGAATCAGAGCCTGGTACTTGCAAAGATATGCCGCTCTTGATGGCCAATCCACACTCTTTGATCGAGGGAATCATCATTGGTTCCTATGCAATTCGTGCTAACCACTCCTTTATTTATCTGCGCGGAGAGGTAGTTCATGTCTTCCGTCGTGTGCAGAAGGCGATCGATGATGCTTATGCCGCAGGGTTCTTGGGCAAGAACATTCTGGGAAGCGGATTTGATCTTGAACTGACTTTGCATGCTGGTGCAGGTGCTTACATATGTGGGGAAGAGACCGCACTTCTCGATTCACTTGAAGGCTTCCGTGGCCAACCACGTCTGCGCCCTCCATTCCCTGCAATCGCGGGTTTGTATGCGATGCCGACCGTTGTAAATAACGTTGAGTCAATCGCCTCTGTCCCATCCATCATTCAGAATGGTGTCGAATGGTTCCAGGCGATGGGCACCGAGAAGAGCAAGGGTTACACGCTCTACTCACTGTCTGGGCACGTCACCAATCCGGGTCAATTTGAAGCGCCACTCGGAATTACTCTCCGCCAGATACTCGAACTTGCAGGTGGAATGCGCGCCGGACACGAACTTAAGTTCTGGACGCCAGGTGGTTCATCAACTCCAATGTTTACCGCTGAGCATCTTGATGTACCTCTCGATTACGAGGGAGTCTCATCCGCAGGATCGATGCTGGGAACAAAGGCGCTACAGATCTTTGATGAGACCACGTGTGTTGTACGTGCCGTCCTGCGCTGGGTCGAGTTCTACAAGCACGAATCTTGCGGCAAGTGCACGCCATGCCGTGAAGGAACTTGGTGGCTGGTTCAGATCATGAAGGACCTAGAAGCTGGCAAGGGAAGCGAAGCTGATCTTGAGAAGCTCCTTGATCTCTGCGACAACATCGCTGGTCGCTCTTTCTGCGCGCTGGCAGATGGCGCCGTTGCGCCGATTATCTCTTCACTCAAATATTTCCGCGCTGAATACATCCTGCATCAGACCAACGGGGGTTGCCCTTTTGATCCTGTTGCATCGACGCTCTTTGAAACGGCAGGTGCATAAATGACGCCCGAGCAAGCAGTTGCAGCTGTAGATACCGTTTCTGCCATCATTGATGGAGTCGAGGTAACAGTTCCAAAGGGAACACTTATCATTCGCGCCGCTGAGCAACTTGGTATCGCGATCCCACGTTTCTGTGATCACCCACTCCTTGCTCCTGCCGGTGCTTGTCGCCAATGTTTGGTCGATGTTGAGATCAACGGTCGTGCCTTTCCAAAGCCACAGGCTTCCTGCACCATGCCCGTTGAAAATGGCATGATCGTTAAAACCCAACTCACCTCCCCTGTTGCCGCTAAGGCACAAGAGGGCATCATGGAGTTCTTGCTTATCAACCACCCGCTCGATTGTCCTGTCTGCGACAAGGGCGGCGAGTGCCCACTGCAGAACCAGGCGATGTCAGCTGGTCGTTCCGAGTCGCGCTTTGAGGGCGAGAAGCGGACCTACGAGAAGCCAATCAACATCTCTTCACAGGTATTACTCGATAGAGAACGCTGCGTACTCTGCGCACGTTGCACCCGTTTCTCAGAAGAGATCGCGGGAGATCCATTCATCACACTTAATGAGCGCGGTGCGCTACAACAAGTGGGCATCTATGAGAACAAGCCTTTTGAGTCTTACTACTCCGGAAATACCGTACAGATCTGTCCGGTAGGCGCACTTACTGGTGCCTCATACCGCTTCCGCTCGCGTCCATTTGATCTCGTATCCATCAACTCTGCTTGCGAGCATTGCGCCTCTGGTTGTGATCTACGCACTGATATGCGTCGCGATAAGACCTTGCGCCGCCTCGGAGGCGATGATTCTGAAGTCAACCAAGAGTGGAACTGCGATAAGGGTCGTTGGGCATTCAAGTACATCACTTCGCGAGAGCGAGTGAAGAGCCCAATGGTTCGCGGAGCAGATGGTGAATTGCACGAGGCTTCATGGCCAGAGGCGATCGCTGCGGCCGCTGCTGGTCTCAAGGGCAAGCGCGTTGGAGTACTTGCAGGTGGCCGTCTTACACACGAGGACGCTTACGGTTACTCGAAGTTTGCCCGCGTTGCTCTCGGTACCAATGACATCGATTTTCGTTCTCGTCCGCACTCTGATGAAGAGCGTGACTTCCTTGCCGCCGTTGTCGGAGATTTAACAACTACTTATGCTGATATCGATAAGGCCGATCAAGTTCTTCTTCTCAGTTTTGAACCTGAAGAGGAATCACCCATCGTCTTCCTTCGTATTTATCGTCAGGTTCGTAAGCGCGGCCTGCCGGTTGTAAGTGATGCTCCCATCGCAAGCCGTGGCAGCCAGAAACTCAATGCAAAGCTCGTCGCTAGCGCTGCGCAGGCAACTGGTCTCACCGCACAGAGCGTGATCTTGGTCGGAGAACGTGCCGCCGAAGCAGAAGGCGCACTTTCCACCGCGTTGGAACTTTCGAAGAGCAGTGGAGCAAAGTTGGCATGGATTCCGCGTCGCGCCGGAGAGCGTGGCGCCCTCGCTGCAGGTGCACTTGGAAACCTGCTTCCAGGAAATCGCCCTGTTGCAGATTCAGCAGCTCGCGTTGATCTCCAGAGTGCATGGGGCGTTAATTCGCTACCCGCAACGCCAGGTCGTTCAACCTCTGAAATCTTGACTGCACTTAACGATGGCTCACTCGATGCGGTGCTCGTTGGTGGTGTTGATCCGATGGATATCTCGGCTCAGGCACTTGAACAGCTACTCAACACATTCGTGGTCTCACTCGAAATTTCCCATAGCTCGATTACCGCGATTGCAGATGTCGTACTTCCAGTCGCAGCGGTTGTCGAGAAGAGTGGCTCATACCTTGATTGGCGCGGCACTGCACGCCGCTTCGACAAGGGCGTTGAAGATGCTGACCTCCGTAGCGATGTTCGCATCCTCTCTATCTTGGCCGATGAATTGGGTGCACCTATTAATCTTCCAACTGTTAGCGCTACCGCGCGAGAGATTGAATCTCTCGGCGCATGGGATGGTGCTCGCGCCTCCTTCACAAAGCGCGAAGCAAAGAGCGCAAAATCTGATGAGTTCACCCTCGTCTCTTGGCGCTTCCTCCTCGATCTCGGTTCACTGCAACAAGGCGAGGCAAACCTTGCCGGAACCGCAAAGCAGGCCCGCGCACATATCTCTGCCGCTGCCGCTGCAAAGCTGGGCGTGAGCGAAGATGATCACCTATTAATTTCAAGTGAGCGTGGCTCCATTGAACTTCCCGTATCTATCCGCGAAATCGCAGATGACCTAATCTGGGTGCCCCGCAACTCTCCAGGCTCTCAAGTGATTCCATCCCTTGGATTTACTAGCGGCGCAGTGAAGGTGGCGAAGCGATGACAACAACCGCGCTTATTGGACAAGATCCCGGCTGGCTCATTCTTGTAAAGGGACTCTTTATATTCGTCTTCTGCGTTGTCTGCACTTTGATGGCAGTGTGGGGAGAGCGCAGAATTGTTGCGCGTATGCAGATGCGCCTTGGACCAAACCGCGTCGGAAAGTTCGGTCTGCTACAAGCGCTTGCTGATGGCGTGAAGCTGGCTTTGAAGGAAGATCTCATTCCAGCAGCCGCAGATAAAGTCGTATTTATTATTGCTCCGATTATTTCGGCTACGACCTGCTTCATGGCTTTCGCAGTTATTCCATTTACCGGCAAGGTCACCCTCTTCGGCCACAAGACAGCGATGCAGCTCACCGACCTTCCTGTCAGCGTCTTGTATATCTTGGCAATCGCATCGATCGGCGTGTACGGAATTGTTCTGGCAGGTTGGTCCTCTGGATCCACTTATCCACTACTTGGCGGATTGCGCTCTAGCGCTCAGGTAATCTCTTACGAAGTTGCGATGGGTCTCTCGCTGGTCGCGGTCTTTATCTACTCGGGAAGTATGTCCACTTCAGAGATTGTTGCTGCGCAACATCAATGGTGGTTCTCAGTGATCTTGTTCCCGTCATTTGCTATCTACGTTATCTCGATGGTCGGCGAAACCAACCGCGCACCATTTGACTTAGCCGAAGCTGAAGGTGAACTAGTTGGTGGATTCCACACCGAGTACTCCTCACTTAAATTTGCACTCTTCTTCCTCGCCGAATACGTAAATATCGTGGCGGTATCTGCCCTCGCAACTACTCTCTTTATGGGTGGGTATCACGCCCTCCCAGGCTTGACCTTCACCGAGAGTTGGCTAGGCGGCTGGTTCACCCTCTTCTGGTTTGTTGGCAAGGTCGTTGCATTCTTCTTCCTCTTTGTTTGGCTGCGCGGAACTCTGCCTCGCCTGCGCTACGACCAATTTATGAAGTTTGGTTGGAAGGTCTTGATTCCAACGAGCTTGGTATGGATCCTCGTTCTCGCCACCTTGCGTGTGATGTCACAGCGCGCTGTCAGTCGGATGGTTGTTCTCGGGTTTAGCATCGGAGTCGTCCTCCTTGTTGTACTCGTGACCACGCTCTACGACCGGTCTACCGCTAAGGCAAAGGCCGCAGCCGTTCTTCCAGAGTTACCTCTCCCATCTTTCCCAGTACCCGCCCTTCCCGGTCAATCAATTCCCGGCGAATCAAGTGTGAGCCAGATCGAAATGGTTCCGGAGTTGGAGAGCCACAATGGCTGATGAAGCGAAGAGTTTCTCTCAACAATTACAGGGATTCTGGGTCACCTTTGCGACCATGTTTAAGAAGGTCAATACGGTGCAGTATCCCGAGGTCAAGGAGCCAACCGCTGAGCGCTTCCATGGTCGCCATCAACTTAATCGTTACGAAGATGGACTAGAGAAGTGCATTGGGTGCGAACTCTGTGCCTGGGCCTGTCCCGCTGATGCCATATATGTAGAGGGTGCCGATAACACCGAAGAGGAGCGCTTCTCTCCGGGAGAGCGTTTCGGACAGGTTTATCAAATCAATTACCTGCGCTGCATCTTCTGTGGTCTATGCATCGAAGCCTGTCCTACACGCGCGCTAACCATGACCAATGAATATGAATTGGCCGATAACGATCGCGCTAAATTAATTTTTGAGAAGGAAGATCTCTTAGCTCCGCTACGTCAGGGAATGATCGCTCCGCCTCACCCTATGTATCCTGATTCCAGCCACTTGAATTACTACAAGGGCGAGATCACCGGATCACATCCATCTCAGGCCCCTTCGGAAACGCAGGAGCAGAAATAAAATGCTACATACAGCGTTCCATCTCGGACTAACGGTCGGTCGCACGGCGACGCCAGAGGCCGTGCAATTTTGGATCTTGGCCCCACTTGCAGTTATCGCAGCACTGGGAATCCTGGTCGTCAAGAAGGCGGTTCACTCTGCACTTCTGATGGCTTGGGTCATGGTCACGTTGGCAATCTTTTACATCGCCCAAGATGCACTCTTCCTTGGAATCGTGCAGATCGTGGTCTACACCGGTGCGGTCATGATGCTCTTCCTCTTTATTCTTATGTTGGTCGGTGTTGATAGTTCTGAGTCATTCGTGGAAAACCTCAAAGGGCAACGAGTTCCTGCGATCATCGCAGCCCTAGGACTTGGTGGGCTTATCGCATCACTCGTTGGACGTGCCACAGTGGCAGGTCCTGCAGTGGGTCTGACTGCTGCGAATGCGGATGGAAATGTCCAAGGCCTGGCAAAGCTGCTCTTCACACAATATGTCTGGGCCTTTGAAGTTGTTTCAGCTCTTCTCATCACCGCAGCTCTAGGAGCGATGGTGCTTGCCCACTCTCAGAAGGTGCGCTCACCATTTGCGCAGCGTGATCTCTCCATCGCTCGTTTTCGTAAATCAAGCTTGGGAGATGCCGCTGGACTTCCAGCCTCCGGCGTTTATGCCCGCCATAACGCGGTAGATGTTCCCGCCCTTCTGCCTGATGGATCACCTGCACCAACCTCGGTTTCCCAGACCTTGCGCGCCCGCGGCGACATCATCTCCAGTTCAAGTTTTGCGCTCGAATCCATCGAAGAGCAGGAGGACTAAGTGGATATTTCAAATTACCTCTACCTCTCGGTGATCTTATTTACGATAGGTGCGCTTGGAGTTCTTATCCGTCGTAACGCGATCGTCATCTTCATGTGCATCGAGTTAATGCTCAACGCCTCCAACTTGGCTCTCGTTACATTTTCCCGCATCAATGGAAATCTAGATGGCCAGGTTGCATCGTTCTTTACCATGGTGGTTGCCGCCTGTGAGGTTGTAGTAGGACTAGCAATCATCGTCACCATTTACCGCTCCCGCCGATCGGCATCAGTTGATGATGCCAGTTTGTTGAAGAACTAATGAGAACTAGCAGCCACTTGGTTTACCTCATCGCTCTTCCGCTCTTTAGTGCGGCGCTCCTACTCCTCTTGGGTCGTATCGCCGATAAGTGGGGTCACCTTCTCGCGACTTTGATCTCGGCGACAACCTTCGGTATTGGTGTCGCAGAGTTCTTCTCAATGCACAGCCAGAGTGGCGCTAATCGCGCAGTAACTCAGAAGATCTTCGAGTGGATTTCAGTCGGCAATCTCAAGGTTGATGCCTCGCTCTTGCTGGATCAGCTCTCAGTCTGCTTCGTGCTACTTATTACCGGTGTCGGAACTCTGATTCATATTTATTCCATCGCGTATATGGATCACGACAAAGATCGTCGCCGCTTCTTCGCCTACCTCAATCTCTTTATCGCAGCAATGCTCCTTCTCGTCCTGGGAGATTCGTACCTGAATCTCTACGTCGGGTGGGAGGGCGTAGGTCTAGCTTCCTACCTGCTCATCGGTTTCTGGAATCAAAATCCTGCTTACGCTGTGGCTGCAAAGAAGGCCTTTATTGCTAACCGAGTTGGCGATGTCGGACTCTCACTTGCCATCATGATCTCCTTTGCGCAATTCGGAACTGTCTCCTTCGCAGGGGTACAGGCCGGCGCTCCTCATGCCTCCCCTGTCGCTCTTAGTGCGATCGGCGCGATGCTCTTGCTCGCCGCTGCAGGAAAATCGGCACAGTTCCCACTGCAATCATGGTTGGGCGATGCGATGGCTGGTCCTACTCCGGTCTCGGCGCTTATTCACGCCGCAACGATGGTCACCGCGGGTGTCTACTTAATTACCCGCTCCAACTTCATCTTTGACGCTTCATCCACGGCGCGGATACTCGTTGTCACTGTTGGCGTCATCACGCTTCTCTTCGGTGCGATTGTCGGTACCGCCAAGGACGATATTAAGAAGGCGCTAGCAGCCTCAACTATGTCCCAGATCGGTTACATGATCTTGGCGACTGGATTAGGTCCAGTCGGTTATGCCTTTGCCATCATGCATCTTCTGACCCACGGCTTCTTCAAAGCCGGAATGTTCTTGGGTGCCGGTTCCGTCATGCATGGTATGGAAGACGAAGTAAACATGCGTAAATACGGTGGTTTGGCGAAGTTGATGCCGATTACTGCAGTGACATTTGGCTTGGGTT
>DAIMCZ010000003.1:30695-48112 GCA_036726125.1 Candidatus Nanopelagicaceae bacterium | reverse complement strand
CCACGCCAGATGAGATCGTTCCACTCTGGAATCAGGTTGCCGAGCGGGCAACCTTGATGACAGAAAGGAATGCCGCAATCCATGCATCGTCCGGCCTGCTTCTGCAGATCGGAGAAAGGTTGCTCTTCGTAAACTTCCTTCCAATCCTTAATGCGCACATCGA
Source organism: Candidatus Nanopelagicaceae bacterium (assembly GCA_036726125.1). Taxonomy (GTDB): domain Bacteria; phylum Actinomycetota; class Actinomycetes; order Nanopelagicales; family Nanopelagicaceae; genus PALSA-747. The sequence goes on along the minus strand of DAIMCZ010000003.1, from coordinate 47,949 downwards.
CGGGACGACGGGTAGGCGTCTGTCGCTGCGTTGTCAGGAATCCCTTTGGATCAGCCACGTGTCGCCTCCATTACTGCCTCGTCAACATTAAGTCCTTCACGCTCTGCACGCTCCATTGCCGCCAGTACCTTTGCGTAATCGCGTGGCATAACCATGGAGATGCGTGAGCTTTCTGTGCTCCAACCCTTGAGAAGAGAATCGGCAACTTGCGATCCAGTCTCGGCGAAGTACTTCGAGATGAGGTCATGTAGCTGCTTAGAACGCGCAGGAGTCAGCGTCAGGACATCGACCATATCCGGATTCACCAAACGGGGATCCAGGTCGAGAACAAAAGCGACTCCACCTGACATTCCGGCTCCGAAGTTTCTGCCTGTTGCCCCAAGAACAACAGCGACTCCACCAGTCATATATTCGCAGCCGTGATCACCGACTCCCTCAACGATGGCAGTCGCACCCGAGTTTCGCACGCAGAAGCGCTCTCCAACGATGCCTCGAATGAAAATTTCTCCGCTCGTTGCTCCGTATCCGATCACATTTCCTGCAATGACATTCTTTTCAGATTGGAAAGTAGCTCCCTCATCAGGGCGCACAATCACGCGACCTCCTGAGAGACCCTTACCGACATAGTCATTAGCATCTCCGTAGAGACGAATGGTCAGGCCGCGCGGAATAAAGGCACCTAATGATTGACCTGCTGAACCATGCAAGGAAATGTCGATGGTGTCTTCGGGTAACCCTGCTCCCCCATAACGCCGCGTGATCTCTGCACCGAGCATTGTTCCTACTGTGCGATTTACATTTCGAACTGGCATCTGCAGGCGAGTGACCTCACCACCAACTAACGCAGGTTGGGCAAGCTCAATCAGGGTGTTGTCTAATGCGGCTGCCAATCCATGATCCTGCTCTCCGGTGTTCTTACGAGAGCCTGCGAAGAGCGGTGCCTTAAGTAGCGGAGCAAGATCGAGGCCACTGGCCTTCCAGTGATCAATTGCATCGCGGGTGTCGAGAAGTTCAACTTGGCCGATCGCTTCTTCGATGGAACGGAAGCCGAGTTTTGCTAACCACTCACGTACTTCTTCAGCGATGTACTCAAAGAAGGTCTCGACGAATTCTGGCTTTCCAGAGAAACGCTTGCGCAACTCTGGATTTTGCGTTGCAACTCCAACTGGACAGGTGTCGAGATGGCAGACGCGCATCATGACGCAACCCGACACGACGAGTGGGGCTGTTGCAAAACCAAACTCCTCCGCGCCAAGAAGAGCTGCAATAACAACATCGCGACCGGTCTTCATCTGACCATCCACTTGAACCACGATGCGATCGCGCAAGCCGTTGAGCATCAAAGTCTGCTGCGTTTCAGCAAGGCCAAGCTCCCACGGTGCACCTGCATGCTTGAGAGAGGTCAATGGCGATGCGCCTGTTCCGCCATCATGACCGGAGATCAAGACGACATCCGCATGCGCCTTTGATACGCCGGCGGCGACAGTTCCGACTCCGACTTCTGCGACAAGCTTGACGTGAACGCGGGCGTTCTTATTGGCATTCTTCAAATCATGAATAAGTTGCGCAAGATCTTCGATCGAGTAGATATCGTGATGAGGTGGAGGTGAGATCAGACCCACACCAGGCGTGGAGTAACGCACTTGAGCGATCCACGGATAGACCTTGTTGCCGGGAAGTTGTCCACCTTCGCCAGGCTTTGCGCCCTGCGCCATCTTGATCTGAATATCATCGGAGTTCACGAGGTACTCGCTTGTAACACCGAATCGCCCGGAGGCAACCTGCTTGATGGCAGAGCGGCGTGAATCTCCATTTGCGTCGACGATGTTACGCGCAGGATCTTCCCCGCCCTCACCGGTGTTTGATTTTCCGCCGATGCGATTCATAGCGATGGCAAGAGTCTCGTGTGCTTCTTGTGAAATAGATCCATAGGACATGGCGCCAGTTGCAAAGCGGCTAATGATGGAGCTGGCGGATTCCACTTCATCGAGCGGAACTGGTTTACGTGCACCCTCTTTAAAGGTGAAGAGCCCGCGCAGTGTCATCAAGTTCTTTGCTTGATTATCTACAAGGGTGGTGTACTGCTTGAAGATGTCATAGCGCTTGGCGCGAGTGGCGTGCTGCAACTTAAAGACAGTTTCAGGATTGAAGAGATGCGGTTCCCCTTCGCGACGCCACTGGTACTCGCCCCCGATAGGTAGCTTCTTGGTGCCCGGAATTTCGCCCATGGGTGGGTAAGCGATGTGATGACGCTTTATGGTCTCTTGCGCCAAAATATCGAGCGAGACTCCGCCGAGACGTGAAGTCAATCCGGTGAAGTACTCATCGACTACCTCGGATGAGAGTCCGATAGCTTCAAAGACCTGTGCTCCGTGATAGGAGGCAATGGTTGAGATTCCCATCTTTGACATCACCTTCAAGACGCCCTTACCAAGTGATTTGATCAGGTTGGCGACGGCCTTCTCGGGAGTGATTCCAGTGATGACCCCTTGTCGTACGAGATCTTCCGCGCTCTCCATAGCGAGGTACGGATTAACTGCTGATGCACCGAAACCGACGAGAAGAGCAACATGGTGGACCTCACGGACTTCACCGCTCTCAATAACGAGGCTGACGCGAGTACGTGTCTTTTCACGAATGAGGTGGTGATGCACCGCTGCTGTAAGCAGCAATGAAGGAATGGGAGCCTCTTCACTATCTCCGTCACGATCAGAGAGAACGACGATGCGCGCACCATTCTTAATTGCCTCAGAAACCTCGGCACGGATCTCTTCGATTCGATCTCGCAGGGCATCTCCCCCGCCGAGTGCTGGGAAGAGTCCGCGAACTACGTGGGCGTCAAAATCTGGATGTTCGCCATCGGCATTTACGTGAATGATCTTGGCGAGTTCATCATTGTCGATCACAGGAAAATCAAGCGAGATCTGACGGCAAGAGTCGGCTGATGGACTAAGCAGATTGGACTCCGCGCCGATCGTCTGTCCCAGACTTGTCACCATCTCTTCGCGAATCGCGTCGAGCGGTGGATTCGTTACTTGCGCAAATAGCTGTGCAAAGTAATCAAAGAGTAAACGTGGCTTCTCGGAGAGAGCGGCGATAGGGGTATCGGTGCCCATGGAGCCAAGTGGTTCGGCACCATTCTTAGCCATGGGTGCGATGATGATTCGCAACTCCTCCTCGGTATAACCGAAAGCGCGCTGGCGACGAATGACAGATGAGTGCGGATAGATGATGTGTTCGCGAGAAGGAAGATCAGCAAGGCGGACGATTCCTTCGGCCAACCACTCTCCATAGGGTTCCGCGCTAGCGAGCGCGCTCTTTATCTCGCTATCTTCGATGATGCGCCCTTCGGCGATATCAACGAGGAACATGCGTCCCGGTTGCAAGCGACCTTTACGGACAACCTTTGTTGGATCTATATCGAGAACCCCAACTTCAGAGGCGAGAATTACCAAGCCATCGTCGGTCACCCAGAAACGCGAAGGGCGTAGTCCATTGCGATCAAGAACTGCTCCGACTTGAGAACCATCAGTAAAGGTCACACAGGCCGGACCATCCCACGGCTCCATGAGAGATGCATGGAAGGCATAGAAGTCGCGTTGCTCCTGCGACATGGTGGTGCTGTTCTCCCACGCCTCTGGAATCATCATCAAAATGGAGTGCGGCAGTGATCGTCCGGTCAGATACAAGAGTTCGAGAACTTCATCGAAGGATGCAGAGTCGCTGCCATGAGTATCTACGATAGGGAAGAGACGAGAAATATCACCAGGAATGAGCGGGCTTGATAGCAGAGCTTCACGGGCGCGCATCCAGTTGCGATTTCCGCGGACGGTATTGATCTCGCCATTGTGCGCGATGTAGCGGTAAGGGTGAGCTAGCGGCCAGGAAGGAAAAGTATTTGTCGAGAAACGTGAGTGCACAAGAGCTAACGGAGATTTAACAAGTTCGTTGGAGAGATCAGGGAAGAAATCTTCCAGTTGCCCAGTCGTGAGCATTCCCTTATAAACGATGGTCCGCGCGGAGAGAGAAGGAAAATAAATTGGCAAACCATGTTCTACGCGCTTGCGAAAACAGAACGCCAGACGATCGAGTTCGAGATCGCTCTCGCCACCCTTGCCGGCGATAAAGAGTTGGACAAAGCGCGGCATAACAGAGAGAGCTGTTGTGCCCAGAGATGAATCATCAGTGGGGAGTTCGCGCCAACCGAGAATGGTGAGGTTCTCCTCATCTGCGATCTTCACAATTCCCGGAAGATCATCAAATTCCTTATCTATAAATGCAATACCGGTCGCATAGGAACCGACTGGAGGGAGATCAAATTCGACGACGCTGCGGTAGAACTCATCTGGGATGCGGATCAAGATTCCGGCGCCATCACCACTATCTGGCTCAGCTCCCGAGGCACCGCGGTGCTCCATATTGCGCAGGGCGGTAAGAGCTTGGGAGACGATCTCGTGCGTTGGCTCTTTTTTAAGGGTAGCAACCATCGCAACACCGCATGCATCGTGTTCATCGGCAGGGTTGTAGAGGCCCTGGGCAGATGGCAGAGAAGAAAAAAGTGTCACGAACGCTCCTAGAGAACGGTCGGGACGACGATGGCCCAACGAATTGCGCCCGCGGCAAGCCCGAGCAATGGGAAAGACTATCAACTTGCGGGCAGCGCCCGCGCCACCTTAAATGTGGACGAGAGCGCCGATTCCAGCGGTAATCGCCATTCCAATACCGCCACCAATGAGAACTCGGAGGACGGTCTTGACGAAGGGAGATCCCGCCAAGCGGGAAGAGATGGCTCCAGTCGAGAAGAGGCCGAGCATGGCAAATATGACGATCAGAGTGACCTTCGTAGAGGTGCCTCCAATGAGGGCACCAATAAGAGGCACGGTAGCTCCGAGCGCGAAACTGATAGCCGAAGCAACTGCCGCCAAAGCAGGCTGCGCTTTATAGTTTTCGCTATGCCCCAACTCGTCACGCAGGTGGGCTGTAAGCGCGTCCTTCTCTGTCAGGGTGTTGGCAACCTGCTCAGCCAACTCACGCGAGAGTCCACGCTCCTGGTAGATCTGGGTTAGCTCCTCCAGCTCGCCGGCAGGATCAATCGCGAGGTGGTCTATCTCCATCTGGCGATCTGACGCCTCAATATCTGCTTGGGATTGCACAGAGATGTACTCGCCCACCGCCATCGACATCGATCCAGCGGCGATCCCTGCAAGTCCTGCAACCGGGAGAAAGCTGACACGACCCGCGGCCGCGATGCCGATCAAGAGTGAGGCGTTGGATACCAATCCATCATTTGCTCCGAGGACTGCGGCGCGCAACCATCCTGACTTGCTTCCGCGATGGTGCTCATTTCTCTGATAAACCGCTTCGATACTCATGCAGGAATTGTACCTAACGCTGCAGGATCACTCCCTGCGAACTTCTGCCGCTTGATTATGAATAGCAGGGAAATTAACCCGCAGAGCGCGGCAACCCAAACATTGAGACGGATCCCCCAGATCAAATGCGCTCGATCGATGCGAAGCGCTTCAATCCAGATTCGACCGAGGCAGTACAGGGTGATGTAGAGAAGAAAGGTATTGCCTGGGAGCAATCGTCTCACTTGAGGTAGATAGAGGAGCACCACTGCACAGAGCAGACACCAGATCGATTCATATAAAAAAGTGGGATGGAATGTGGAGTAGCTCTCGAAGCCTGCAGGTCGGTCAAGCAATGGAACTTTGAGCGCCCAAGGGAGAGTTGAGGGAGAGCCGAAGAGTTCGTGGTTAAACCAATTCCCCCATCGCCCAATCGCCTGCGCGAGCAGAATCCCAGGAGCAAGTGCATCCAGGGCTTGCACGAAGGTAATACTCCGTTTACCTCTGCGAAAGTAGATGTAGGCAGTGAGAGTTCCAAGGGCAACCGCGCCCCAGATTCCCATCCCGCCTTCCCAAATTTTGAAGGCGTCTGAGAGATGGCCCGTTGCACCAAAATATAGTTCAGGGGTTGTGATCACGTGGTAGAGGCGACCACCGATGATCCCTGCGGGTATTACATAGATTGCAAGATCATAAAGTTCGCTCGTAATACCGCCGCTCTTTCGCCAGCGTACTGAGCCGATAGCCAAAGCGACGATGATTCCAAGAAGTATGCAGAGCGCGTAATAGTGCAGAGTGATCGCCCCCAACTCAATCGAATTACTCGAAGGAGTTGGGATAAAGCGATCAAACAAAGATGCTTCTACTTTACGCCGAGGTTTGTAAGGACCTTCTTGAAAGCGGTAGCGCTGTAATCAGTTGCAAGAGGAAGGGTCTTGCCGTTAACAATCACAGTTGGGGTGGCATTGATATTCTTAGAAGAGGCATCATTGTTAATCTGATCCGCCCAATTCAAATACTTGCCATTGTTAATGCAGGTTGCGTAATCCTTCGAGGTAATGCCGATTGAATTACCAAGCAGAATCAACTGTGCATTAGTCCAATACGGTGAATTCTCGGCGATCGTCGATGAAGATGGCTGGTTAACGTAGAGCGCCGTATGCATCTCGAGATACTTTCCTTGATCTGCAGCGCAGGCGGCAGCAGCTGCTGCTAGACGAGAATCCGAGGCGATGAAGTGCATTGGGTGGTACACCGCTTCGATCTTGCCGGCACGAACGAGTCCATCGACATAGGTGTTATTGACAGCCTCAAAGTTACGGCAGTTAGGGCAGCGGAAATCTTCATACATATCCACGCGCACCTTGGCGGTTGGATTGAAGGTGATTCCGTAGCCGTTCGCCTTGGATACTGTGGATGGGAGTGCAACGTGGGAATTCGAGCTCTTCTTGGCGAAATAAGCGCCAAAGCCAGCGATTAAAACGAATGCGATCATTCCAAAGACGAGGTAGCGGGTGAACTTATCCCCCTCTTTCTTTGGCGGCTGGTGCTTGGCAGGCTTCTTATCGGCCATTCTTCTCCCCTAATTTCTAGATATTTATTGCAAGTGTTTAACAGAACTCTATTGCACGTGCCAGGGTTATGAGCGTTGCAGACCGCTGGAAAGTTGCTGAGCAAGTACTCGGACCTTCTCAACTCCTTCAGATAACGTGGCACTCTCTTGCAACAAGCGTATAAATGCTGATCCAACTATGACTCCGTCCGCGTACTGAGCCACTTCGCGAGCCTGATCTGGTGTGGAAACTCCCAATCCGACCGCGATAGGGAGCTCGGTTACCTCGCGAAGACGTCCAACCAACTCCTGTGCGCTGCTCGAAATAGAGGTCCGAGTGCCAGTAACGCCCATGAGTGAGGCGGCATAGACGAATCCTGAAGTCGCGCCCGTCACAAGGCGAAGCCGTTCCGGAGAGGTACTGGGAGCAACCACATAGATTCGATTGGTGCCATGCTCCATCGAGGAGGTCAACCAGGTGGCGGACTCTTCGACCGTGAGATCTGGCGTGATGACTCCAGATCCACCGTTGCTCTTCAAATCTGCAAGGAATCGGTCGACTCCATACCGTTCGATGGGATTCCAATAGGTCATCACGACGCTGGGAGCAATCTTGGAGATCGCTGAAAGTGTCTCCATCACCTCGTGCGCTCCGGTGCCATTCTTCAGTGAGGTTTCCGCGGCAGCTTGGATGACTGGTCCATCCATCACAGGATCGCTATACGGATATCCGATCTCGACTGCGTCAACGCCTCCTTCAACCATCGCGGTCAAGGCAGCAATACACCCCTCTTGGGTTGGAAAGCCCGCAGGCAGGTAACCAATTAGTGCAGCGCGATTTTCAGATCGAGTCTTTGCAAAGAGCTCTTCGAGAGGAGTACTCATTTAGAGAGGAATTCCGAAGTATTGCGCGGCGGTCTGCACATCCTTATCGCCGCGGCCTGAGAAATTCACCAGGAGCACAGATTCGGGACCGAGTTCGCGACCGATCTGCATCGCACCAGCAAGGGCGTGCGCAGTTTCAATGGCGGGGATGATTCCTTCGGTGCGAGACATCAAACCAAATGCCTCCATCGCCTGGGCATCGGTGATTGGGCGGTACTCAGCGCGACCAATATCGTGCAGGTAAGCGTGCTCTGGTCCAACTCCCGGATAATCCAACCCTGCCGAAATGGAGTGAGATTCGATCGTCTGACCATTTGCATCTTGCAGAACGTAGGAGCGAGTTCCGTGCAGAACTCCAGGAGAACCACCGCTAATCGTTGCAGCATGCAACCCGGTTTCGACTCCAGAACCGCCAGCTTCTAAGCCAACGAGGCGGACCTCTTTATCATCGATAAATGGGTGGAAAATTCCGATTGCATTGGAGCCTCCGCCCACACAGGCGAGGATGACATCAGGCAAACGACCCAAGAGTTCTAACATCTGTCCACGTGCCTCTACGCCAATGATTCGATGGAAATCACGCACCATGGTTGGGAAGGGATGGGGACCGGCGACAGTTCCTAATAAATAATGTGTGGTTTCAACATTGGTGACCCAGTCGCGCATCGCCTCGTTGATAGCGTCCTTGAGCGTCCGACTTCCTTGAGTTACCGGAATAACTTCTGCACCGAGCAATTTCATACGAGCAACATTGAGAGATTGGCGTTTAGTGTCCTCTTCGCCCATGTAGACGACACATTCGAGCCCCATGAGGGCGGCCGCGGTAGCCGAAGCGACGCCATGCTGCCCAGCGCCCGTTTCGGCGATGATCCGCTTCTTACCCATTCGCTTAGTCAGGAGTGCTTGACCCAGAACGTTGTTTATCTTGTGGCTACCTGTGTGATTGAGATCTTCGCGCTTAAGGAAGATGCGGGCTCCCCCAGCATGCTCTGCAAATCTCTTCACTTCGGTGATGATGCTGGGGCGTCCCGTATATGTCTTATGAAGTTCAGCGAGTTCAGCTTGAAAGATCGGATCAGCGAGGGCAACTTCATGTGCCAGAGCTAACTCGTCAAGAGCCCCGATCAGAGCCTCTGGAACAAAGCGCCCTCCATAAGGACCGAAGTGCCCAAGTATCTGTGAATCCAACGTTGCACTCATTGCTGAACCGTACCAGCCAACTATCTTCCGAGGAGGTTCTTAATTGCGAGGGCTGGATCACCTGCGCGGACAAGGGTCTCTCCCACGAGAATCGCCTTTGCTCCCAACAACTCTGCAGCAATGACTTGTTCGCGAGTGGCGATCCCGGACTCGGCTACCTTCACAAGATCGCTTGGAATAAGTGGAAGCAGTTCAGAGAAGGCCTCTTCATTAATCTCGAGGGTCTTCAAGTTACGGGAATTCACACCGATGATGCGCGCCTTCATATCGAGAGCACGTTGTAGTTCCTCCGCATCGTGGACTTCAACCAAAACGCTCATGCCAAGTTCGTGCGCCAGTGCTTGATAGTCCCGTAGCTGGCTATCAGTGAGCGCTGCGACTATGAGCAGCATGAGATCTGCACCCAGGACGCGGCTTTCGATCACTTGGTATTCAGTAACGATGAAATCTTTGCGAAGTACTGGGATCGATACCCTCTCCCGCACTGCTATGAGATCAGCGGGGGTACCTAAAAAGCGACGAGCTTCGGTCAGAACACTAATAACTGCAGCTCCCGCCAACTCATAAGAGTGGGCTAGCGCAGCCGGATCTCCAATGGAGGCCAGAACGCCCTTGCTAGGTGAAGAGCGCTTTACTTCAGCAATAATCTGCATGCCTGGTGCCGCTAGCGCGCCGTATGCATCGCGCACTTGTGGTGCTAAATCTAACTGTGCCCGAAGTTCGGCGAGTGGAATTTCACGGCTCTTCACATCCTCAAGCACGCCGGCGACGATCGAATCGAGAACGGTGCTCACAGCGTTGGATCCTCCCCTTCGTTCAAGGAGTTCCAGGGCGTCTTTGCGCGTGGCTCGTAGCGCTTTGAGATTCCGCGCCTTGCCAATCGAATCGAGAGAAAGAGAAATAGCACGAAGAGCGCTGCGACGATGATCAATTTAATGATGAGCAATTACAGCCTCTGCATTCCGTTAGCTGTAGCGATCGCGCCGAGCACGGCCGCAGCTTTATTTTCACACTCTTGATCTTCTGTGAGAGGAACTGAGTCAGCAACAATTCCTGCACCGGCTTGTACGTAAGCCTTTCCATCTTTGATAACAGCGGTACGAATGGCGATACAGGTATCGATATTGCCGCGGAAATCTAAATAGCCAATAGTGCCCGCGTATATTCCGCGACGTGTCGGTTCATTCTCTTCAATGATCTCCATTGCGCGCGGCTTAGGAGCACCGGAGAGTGTCCCGGCTGGAAATACGGCCAACAGTGCATCGACTGGAGTGGAACTTTCCGAGAGTTTGCCGGTGACAGTAGAAACAATATGCATCACATGAGAGAAGCGTTCGACTTGCATGAACTCGACAACTTCTACGCTCCCTGGTGCGCAGACTCTTCCTAGATCGTTGCGGCCGAGATCGACCAACATCAAATGCTCTGCACGTTCTTTGGGATCAGCCAACAACTCTTCACCGTGTCGCTGATCTATCTCTGGATCTGCAGATCTTGGACGGGTACCAGCAATCGGATGGAGCATCACATCGTTGCCATTGATCTTCACCAACGCTTCAGGGCTAGAGCCAACGATCGAGAGACCATCAGCAAACCGGAAGAGGTACATGTAGGGGCTGGGGTTGGATGCGCGTAGCGCACGATATATATCGAAGGGCTCCGCTACTGCATCCATCACAAAACGCTGCGAGAGCACCACTTGGAAAGCTTCGCCGGCGCGAATCTCCTCCTTGAGAATTTCAACTTTCGCTTGATAATCGGTCGAACTCATGTCGCGGCGATACTCGGGTTTGCTCCGTACTAACGGGAGATTGATCGCATCGCTCTGTGCTCCCTTTAATTTCAGTTCAAGTGCGTCTAGTCGCGTGCTGGCCTCTTGGTATGCATCATCAACACGCTCAGAGCTTCCATCCCAATTGATCGCGTTGGCGATGAGGGTCAGGGTGCCGTCGTAATGATCAAATACAGCGAGATCCGAGGTCAACATAAATGCAATTTCAGGGAGTGGAAGATCTGCTTCTGCAAGAGAGGGAATTTTCTCCAGACGTCTCACGATCTCATAACTCGCATATCCCACGAGACCTCCGGTCAGTGGAGGCAGATGCGGAATATGTGGCGATCGCAGATGGTTTGAGGTCAACTTAAGTGCTTCTAGCGGATCAATCCCGGTAGGTGCACCGGCGGGAGCGGTTCCATTCCAGACCGCTACGCCATCTCGTTCGGTCAAAGTGGCAACGCTATTGATGCCAATAAAGGAGTAGCGCGACCAGACTCCCCCGTGCTCGGCGGACTCCAAGAGAAAGGTACCTGCTCGGTTCTCTGCCAGTCGGGAGTAAAGGGAGAGCGGAGTCTGGCTATCTGCCAGGTAGCGACGCGAGACTGGGATAACGTTAAATTCTGCAGCGAAGGCGCGAAACTCCTCGATTGTCATCTGGCCCGGAATCACTGTTCACCCTGCTTAAACTCAATCTCGCGGAAGAAGCAGCTGCGCTCACCGGTATGACAAGCAGCCCCCACTTGCTCAACCTGCAGCAGTAAGGCATCGCCATCGCAGTCGTAACTCACGCTCATCAACTTCTGGGTATGCCCAGAGCTCTCGCCCTTGGTCCAGAGTTGATTTCTACTGCGACTCCAATACGTCACGTGACCAGTCTCAAGGGTCTTCTCTAGCGCCTCTTGATTCATCCAGGCCATCATGAGCACCTGACCATTTTCGGCATCCTGAGCAATCGCGGCTACTAAGGTTCCCTCGCTAAAGCGAGCGGCCACATCTGCGGGGATATTCACCCCCGTATTCTGCCTTAAGCGGTACTAGAGGCGTACCGGATATCCGTGGAGGGCGAGATGCTCTTTAACTTGCCTAATCGTGAATGTCTGAAAATGAAAGACGCTGGCCGCCAGCAGGGCATCTGCACCTGCAGCGAGAGCAGCAGAGAAGTCCTGTAGGGCACCTGCTCCGCCACTTGCTATGAGCGGAACGTGAGTTATCTCTCGAACTTGAGCAATCATCTCGGTGTCATAGCCGGCGCGAGTGCCATCAGCATCCATCGAATTAAGAAGGATTTCTCCGACACCGCGTGAGGTTGCATCTGTAATCCATGCGAAGGCATCGATACCAGTGCCCTTTCGCCCACCGTGAGTGGTCACTTCAAAACCTGAAAGAGTCTGTCCGCGTCTTGCATCCACGGACAGGACCAAGACCTGGTCTCCAAATCGATCAGCTATCTCATTGATCAATTGCGGGCGCGAGATGGCGGCAGTATTCACCGAGACCTTGTCTGCCCCGGCGCGAAGCAGGCGATCGACATCACTTACCTCTCTTATCCCACCCCCGACAGTGAGGGGGATGAAGACTTGCTCAGCGGTTCGAGAGACCATCTCGAGAGTCGTTGAGCGCTCTTCGACTGAGGCTGAGATATCTAGAAAGGTAAGTTCATCGGCTCCAGCCTCACCGTAAATCTTTGCAAGCGCAACGGGATCCCCGGCATCCACCAGATTCTTAAAGTTAACACCTTTGACGACTCGTCCGGCAGCCACGTCTAAGCAAGGGATTACGCGTTTCGCGAGCGTCATCGACCGGCGACCTCGAGGGCTGCGGGCAAGGTGAAGGCTCCTGCGTAAAGCGCCTTCCCAACGATCGCCCCTTCAACTCCAATTTCGGTGAGTCCACGAATGGCAATCAGATCATCCAGGCTAGAAACGCCGCCACTTGCAACGACAGGTTTCTGGGTCACAGCGCAGACTTCCCGAAGCAGTTCCAAATTTGGACCTTTGAGCGTGCCATCTTTTGCAACATCGGTGACGATGTACCTTGAGCAGCCATCTCGCTCCAGGCGTTCGATTGTTTCGAAGAGGTTGCCACCCTCTTGAGTCCAACCACGGGCAGCCAATGTATGACCGCGTACATCAAGCCCAACCGCAATGCGATCTCCGAATTCGCTGATCACTTTCGCGGTCCACTCGGGATTTTCAAGCGCCGCAGTTCCAAGATTGACTCGTGTACAACCTGTAGCCAAGGCGCGACGCAAGGATTCGTCATCGCGAATCCCACCGGAAAGTTCGACTTTCAAATCCACACTCTTGATTACTTTCTCAAGCAGTTCGGCATTGCTCCCCAGACCAAATGCCGCATCAAGATCAACGAGGTGAATCCACTCAGCACCAGCCTCCACAAACTCCGCTGCGACTTCAAGTGGATGGCCATACTTACTGGTCTCCGAAAGCTCCCCTTGGACTAAGCGAACAGCCAGCCCATCTTTAACATCTATCGCTGGAAGTAGTTCTAACTTTTTATTCATAGGGTCTCCGCCCAATTTGAAATGAGACGCGCGCCTACAGCCCCGCTCTTTTCGGGATGAAATTGCACAGCGCTGACTGGGCCGCGTTCGACAGCGGCGAGAAAATCTTCACCGTAGTTGCAGAAACTATTGGCGGCATCGGCGATCCCCGCTTTTGCGGCATAGGAGTGGACAAAGTAGAACCGTTCATCTTGTAACCCGCGAAATAGAGTTGATCCGTCTGCTGCGCGAACATTGTTCCAGCCGATGTGCGGCAATATTGGCGCAGCAATCTCGCTTACCTCACCGGCAAATACTCCGACACCTGAGTGCAGACCTTTCTCTGATCCAGCGGTAAAGAGAATCTGCATGCCGACACATATTCCGAGAAGAGGTCCACCTGCGGCCACGCGTTGCAAAATAACTTCTCGCCCACCTGCTGCAATTAACTGCTCCATGCAGGCACCGTAAGCGCCCACTCCCGGAACTACCAGCCCGTCACTCTTCAAACAGATTTCAGGATCTGATGTAACGATTGTTTCGTGACCGGTTAAAGCAAAGGCGCGCTGCGCGGAGCGTAAATTTCCAGATCCGTAATCAAGAATTGCGATCAAAGAGTGCCCTTTGTGGAAGGAATACCCGTTGTGCGTCCATCAATCGCAACGGCATCACGGAGCGCACGCGCTACAGCTTTGAATTGTGCTTCGAAGACGTGGTGGGCATTGCGCCCTTCCAGAACACGGATATGTAAGGCGATGCGCGCCTCGGCAACGATCGACTCCCAGATATGGCGACCTAAAGTTGTATCAAAGGTACCAATAAGTTCAACAATTTCAGGTTGGCGATGGACGAGATATGGACGACCCGAAAGATCGACAGCGGCCTGCACCAAAACTTCATCGAGTGGAACCATCGCATCACCGAAGCGACGAATACCTGCCTTATCTCCCAACGCTTCGCGTAGAGCCTGTCCAAATGCCAACGAAGTATCTTCGACCGTGTGGTGTGAATCGACATCGACATCACCGGTTGTCTTTACAGTCAGATCAAATCCAGCGTGCTTGCCAAGTTGCGAGAGCATGTGTTCAAAGAAAGGGACGCCAGTTTGGATATCGATAATCCCTGAGCCATCCAGGTTCAACTGCACAAATACATCGGACTCTTTGGTCGTTCGGGCAACGGTCGCAATGCGCGGATTACTCATTGGTGATCTTCCTTTGTTAGAGAGGGAATTATTCCGCAATTTCGCGGAGCGCTGCGATGAATTGTTCGTTTTCAGCCGGTGTGCCGATTGTTACCCGTAGAAATCCGCGCAGACCAATGTCACGAATCAAGATTCCACGGTCTAGGAAGGCCTGCCAGATTGCGCTCGGCTCTCCCGTGAAGCCTGTAAAGAGCAGGAAGTTAGCCGAGCTGGGCAGGGTGCGGTAGCCAACTTCTGCAATCGCCTGCGCGACCCGCTCCCGCTCGGTGATCAAGAGCTCGATCTCTCCTTGCATGGCTGGTGTGAACTCAAGTGCGACTTCAGCTGCAGCTTGCGTAAGAGAGCTCAAGTGGTACGGGAGTCGCGTAATCAGGGCCGCATTCACAATGGCTGGTTTGCCAACGAGATATCCAGTGCGAGCCCCGGCAAAGGCAAAAGCCTTACTCATCGTGCGCACCACAACCACATGGGGGAAATCCGCTAGGAGCGTGACGGCAGATGGGACATCGGAGAATTCAGCGTAAGCCTCATCCACAATCAAAAGTCCCCCGACCGACCCGGTTGCCTCTGCCAACTCCTTAAGGTCCGCGATCGAGGTAGAAGTGCCCGATGGATTATTGGGTGTGGTAACGAAGACCAATTGCGGTGACTTCTCACGAATCAATTTCTTAGCGTTTGCAATATTAATTCCGAACTCCTCATCGCGACTACCGGCGAACCACGGAGTCTTCGTGATCTGCGCGATGAGTGGATGAACGGAGTATGAAGGTGTGAAGCCAAGTGCAAGCGCGTCGACTCCTCCACAAGCAAGGAAGAGCGTTTGCAAGATTTCATTGGAGCCATTGGCGGCCCAAATATTTTCTACACCAAGCGGCACACCAGTGCCTTGCGAGATGTAATGAGCCAATTTTGCGCGCAACGTTGTGGCATCGCGGTCTGGGTAGCGATTGAGATCGGCAATAACAGTGGCGAGCCTTTCGCTCATGGCTTCGACGACTTCACTTGGAAGTGGAAAGGGATTTTCGTTGGTGTTAAGTGCGACTACGCCCTCAATCTGAGGAGCGCCATACGGCGAGATATTGCGGAGATCTCCGCGCAGCGGCAACCAGTACGGCCATTGTGATTGAACCATTAACTCTTCTCCTCAAATCTGGCGCTCATTGCTTCGCCGTGGGCTGGCAAATCTTCGGCATTGGCAAGGGTGATAACTGTGGCCGCGATGTCGGTAAAAGAGCTTTCGTCGTATGAGATGAAGTTAACCCCTTTAAGAAAGGTCTGCACCGATAATCCGCTGGAATGGCAGGCGCAGCCACCGGTTGGAAGAACGTGGTTGGAGCCGGCGGAGTAATCCCCCAGCGATACAGGTGCATAGCGCCCCATGAAAACAGCGCCCGCATTGCGAATCTTCGATCCAACAGCCTCTAGCTCTTTAACGTGCAACTCTAAGTGCTCTGCGGCGTAGCCATTCATCACATCAATGCCTTGATCGATGGAATCGACCAAGACAATCGCAGATTGAACTCCCGTGAGCGCAGTAGCAATGCGTTCTGAGTGGCGTGTAAGTGGAACGCGCTTGGTTAACTCAGTGCGCACCTGCTGCGCCAACAATTCAGAGGTCGTGACTAAGACCGCGGCGGCGCTTACATCGTGCTCGGCCTGGCTGATGAGATCTGCTGCCACCTCTCCAGGAAGCGCACTCTCGTCCGCGAGAATCCCAATTTCTGTCGGCCCCGCTTCAGAGTCAATAGCTATCAATCCGCGCAGTGCTCTCTTGGCGGCCGCGACGTAAATATTTCCAGGACCCGTAACTAGGTCTACTGGTTCGCAAAGTCCCTCGACCCCGTAAGCAAACATTGCAACTGCTTGCGCTCCCCCAACGGCATAGACCTCGTAAATTCCGAGTAGGGCGCAGGTTGCCAAAATCGTAGGGTGTGGTAGCCCATCGAATTCACGCTGGGGTGGTGATGCAACGGCAATGCTTGGGACGCGCGCGATTTGGGCGGGGACGACGTTCATCATGACCGAGCTGGGATAGACCGCCTTGCCGCCAGGGACGTAAAGTCCAACGCGATCAACGGGGATCCACTTCTGTGAAATCGTCGCACCTGGAACCACTTCAACGTTCGTAGTTTCGCGGGCTTGCGCCTCGTGAAAGAGGCGTACTCGACCGATGGAAGTCTCTAGCGCGATACGCACATTGGGATCTAGATCGGCGAGCGCTTGGTCAATTGCGCTGGCTGGTACCCGAATATGTTCCGGCTCGACTCCATCAAACTCCTTCGCGAGTGTGCGCAGAGTTGCCTCATCACCGTGCTTTACACGATCCAAAATCGGCTCGATGGCAATCATCGCGTGAGCTACATCCAGACCGGCCCGCGGAATAGCTCGCTTGTACTGTGCTCGACTGAGCCTTTGACCACGCAGATCGATAAGTGGAATAGCGATCTCGGAGTTCACATGCTTATTCTAAAGCGTGGCGGCGTGGGGTGTGCGCCAATAACTCTGACAGGAGCGCCTAGAGCACGAGGCAATCTGGGCCAAGGACCGATTTCAGGTCAGCGCTCAAACTTGGAGAGGCTGTTACTCGTAGATCGTCATCAATCTTCATCACCAACCCCTTATTTCCATCATCTAACTTGAGGTGCACTTCACGAGAGCCCGGGTGCGAGCGAAGAATCTCCTTCATCCGGTCGACGACAGGTGGGGTAACTCGAGTGGCATCCATAGTGATGACCAATGGGCCGGTGGGCGCAGTCGAAACGTCCGGAATCGTCATATCGAGCGC
>DAIMCZ010000003.1:14440-30595 GCA_036726125.1 Candidatus Nanopelagicaceae bacterium | reverse complement strand
CTACCGCTCCTTCAAGATCCTCGATGGAGACGATCGCCCACGAATTGCCCTGTTTAGAAACCTTGCGTTGAATCTGGGTGATTAACCCTCCGATATTGACCACCTGTTCATGCCCTACCGAGTCTTCGGCAATTTGAGAGAGTGGCATATCAACGGCTGCTCGCAAGACATGTTCAATACCTAGTAGAGGGTGGTCTGAAACATAGAGCCCCAGCATCTCGCGCTCGTAACTGAGAAGAAGATTCTTGTCCCATTCCCCGCTCGGGATATCGAGCTCGACGCCCGTGATATTCGATCCGGTATCGGCGGGAGCGCTGCCAAAGAGATCGAATTGGCCGATCGCCTCTGCACGCTTCGCCTCGCTCACGGAGTCAATCGCTTCCAGGTAAACCATCATCAGACCGCGACGAGTAGCCCCCAGAGAATCAAAGGCGCCCGCTTTAATCAAAGACTCGATCGTCTTCTTATTGCAGACCTGCTGGTCCACCTTCGCCAGAAAATCTCCGAAGGAGGTGAAGCGACCCTTGGCCTCGCGATTAGCGACAATAGAGGCGACGACGTTCTCTCCTACATTGCGAATCGCGGTGAGCCCAAATCGGATATCACTTCCGAGAGGCGTGTAATCCGATGAGGATTCATTGACATCGGGTGGTAGAACTTTGATACCCATACGGCGGCATTCATTAAGGTAGAGCGCGCTCTTATCTTTATCATCGCGCACACTCGTAAGAAGCGCAGCCATATATTCCGTCGGATAGTTAGCTTTTAAGTAGGCGGTCCAATACGAGACTAACCCGTATCCAGCGGAGTGCGCGCGGTTGAATGCGTAATCCGAGAATGGAATCAGGGTGTCCCAGAGTTTCTTAATAGCTCCCTTTCCAAAACCTCCAGAGGTCATTCCCTCTTCGAAATTCACATATTCCTTATCCAGAATCTCTTTATTCTTCTTACCCATAGCCTTACGCAAGAGATCTGCGCGCCCAAGTGAAAATCCAGCGACCTTCTGTGCAATAGCCATAACCTGCTCTTGATACACAATCAATCCATACGTGTCGCCCAGGATCTCTGCAAGTGGTTCAGATAACTCTTCATGAATCGGCTCCACCGGCTTGCGGCGATTCTTACGATCGGCGTAATCAGTGTGGGCGTTTACACCCATTGGACCTGGACGATAGAGCGCAATAACAGCTGAAATATCTTCGAAGGAGTCGGGAGCCATCTGACGCAAGAGGGCCCGCATCGGCCCGCCGTCCAGTTGGAAGACTCCCAATGTTTCACCTTTGCCGAGAAGTTCGTATGTCTTTGGGTCATCAAGTGCCAATGTCGCGAGGTCAACTTCGATGCCTTGGTTCTTCTTGATATTGAGCAGGCAGTCATCAAGTACTGAAAGGTTGCGCAACCCCAGGAAATCCATTTTCAGGAGTCCAGTAGCTTCACAAGCACCCATATCGAATTGGGTAATGATCGCACCATCAGATTCACGACGATGAATCGGGATTACCTCAAGGAGCGGCTCCTTACTCAGGATCACTCCCGCTGCGTGTACACCCCACTGTCGTTTCAATCCCTCGAGGCCGCGCGCTGTATCAACGATCCGCTTTGCATCACTATCGGTTTCATAGACCGATCGAAACTCCCCGGCCTCTCCATAACGATCATTCTTCGGATCGAAGATTCCCGAGAGGGTGATGTCCTTGCCCATAATGGTTGGAGGTAGAGCCTTTGTAATCTTGTCGCCGATTGCATAGGGATACCCAAGAACGCGAGTGGCATCTTTAAGGGCTTGCTTGGATTTGATATTGCTATAAGTAATGATCTGGGCCACGCGATCTTCGCCATATTTGTTGGTCGCATAAGCGATCATTTCGGAGCGACGACGTTCATCAAAGTCGAGGTCAATATCTGGCATCGAGATGCGTTCTGGATTAAGAAAGCGCTCAAAGAGTAAGCCGTGCTTGATGGGATCAAGTGCGGTAATACCTAGTGCGTAGGAGACGAGTGAGCCAGCCGCTGATCCGCGACCAGGACCAACGCGAATGCCAACTTCACGCGCATGTGCACAGAGATCTGAGACCACTAGGAAGTAACCGGGAAATCCCATCTTGATCATCACGCTGAGTTCGTAGTCCAGACGCTCCTGATAGGCAGGAGGGATGCTGCCGTTCAAACGCTCCGAGAGGCCGGCCTGCGCCAACTTCGTCAACCACGAATCTTCGCTCTCGCCCTCGGGAACTGAGAACTGTGGAAGAAGATTCTCGCCCTCTCGCAGGGTGACATTGCAGCGCTCCGCAATCAGCAGAGTGTTATCGCACGATTCAGGAAACTCCTTGAAGAGCTCGCGCATCTCCCGTGCGCTCTTTAGGTAAAACTGATCATTATCAAATTTAAAGCGCTTGGGGTCGGCGATCGTCGATCCGGACTGAACGCAGAGCAATGCCTCGTGCGCGACAGAGTCCTCATTCTTCGTGTAATGGAGGTCATTGGTTGCGAGCAGCGGAAGCCCTAACTCCTTGCCGAGTTTAAGCAGATCCTTCTTCACTCGCGTTTCTACATCAATTCCGTGGTCCATGATTTCAAGGAAGAAGTTCTCACGACCAAAGATGTCGCGTAGTTCGCTCGCTGCCGTTATGGCCTCTTTGTAAGCACCCATGCGCAAGCGAGTTTGAATCTCACCACCGGGACATCCTGTTGTTGCAATGATCCCCTTGGAATACTGCGCAAGAAGCTCGCGATCCATACGAGGCTTGTAATAAAAGCCCTCGAGAGAGGCGAGGGAGGATAATTTAAAGAGATTGGCAAGACCGATGTTGTCTTCTGCCAAGAGAGTCATATGTGTGTATGCGCCACCACCCGAGACATCATCTTCGCCGCCCTCAGCCCACTTCACGCGACGCTTATCAAAGCGACTTTCGGGGGCGACGTATGCCTCGATCCCGATGATCGGCTTTACGCCTGCTTTACGGGCCTGCTTATTAAATTCAAATGCGCCAAAGACATTGCCATGATCCGTTATGGCGATGGCGGGCATCTCCTGCCGCGCTACCTCTTTTACTAGCTCTTCAACGCGCGCCGCCCCATCCAACATCGAGTACTCGGTGTGGACGTGGAGATGGACGAAACTGGAATTCTGCGACACGGTTAGCGAGATTACTACTGTGGCTAAATCTGACGGCTGTTTTGCTCAAGCTGGTTCAATGAGCGTGTCAGGTCTTCGGGGTAATCGGTGGCAAAAGCGAGCTGCTCCCCCGTGATTGGGTGGGTAAATTTAAGTTCACGAGCGTGAAGCCACGGGCGATGGATATTTAATCGGTCGGCAATTGTGTGATCTGCGCCGTATGTGAGATCCCCAACAAGCGGGTGATGGAGCGCCGCGAAGTGGACACGGATCTGGTGAGTGCGCCCCGTTTCCAGTTCAATCTCGAGAAGTGAGACAGCGGGAAAGAGTTCGAGAGAGGTGTAATGCGTGATCGATGGTTTTCCATCTGCGACAACCGCAAAACGATAATCCTCTCGAGGATGGCGATCGATCGGTGCGTCGATCGTTCCTTGCGAAGGATCCATGTGACCTTGGACCATGGCGTGATAAACCTTAGTCACGCTCCGCTCTCTAAATTGGTCTTTGAGTGAAGAGTAAGCGGCCTCATCCTTGGCAATCACCATGAGCCCAGTCGTGCCCACATCCAGACGGTGCACAATGCCCTGGCG
Source organism: Candidatus Nanopelagicaceae bacterium (assembly GCA_036726125.1). GTDB lineage: Bacteria > Actinomycetota > Actinomycetes > Nanopelagicales > Nanopelagicaceae > PALSA-747. Next base: position 26,890 of record DAIMCZ010000003.1, on the reverse strand, counting down.
CTCTGCGGCTCCGCTCGTGGAGACGTTGTACCCCGCAGCAATGACGGCACCGATAACAGTAGGTCCCTGCCAACCGGGGCTGGGGTGCGCAGCGACTCCTGCAGGCTTGTTGATCACAATGATGTTCTCATCGTTATAAATAACTTCTAACCCCTCGACTGGGGTAGGTGTAAGTTGCGGCGCGCTCTTGGCGGCAGGCATCAAGATCTCAAGGACGTCGGCAGTTGCCACCTTGTCAGATTTTGTGACTGGCTTACCACCACGTGAGATCTCTTCATCTTCAATAAGAGAGACAACTGTTGAGCGAGAGAGTCCGAGCATCCGTGCCAAGGCAGCGTCTACGCGCTCTTGGTCGAGCCCCTCAGGAATCGAGATCACCTTCAACTCACGTTCAGGGAACGTCATGACGGGACCTCGGTTTCACATCGTTTAAGAGCAGAATCGCAATAGTTATCGCAGAGATAACAATAGAGGTATCGGCAAGATTAAATATCGGCCAATGTGGCAGGCGAATCCAATCCACCACCTCACCGTGCAGCAGGTAAGGAGGTCTGAAAATTCGATCGACCAAATTTCCGGCAATTCCACCCATAAGGAGTCCAAGGGCGACTCCCCAAATCCGCGAGGTAAGAGATCGTGAAAAGACCACAAGCGCCGCAATCGCGAGGAATGATAAGAGCGAGAGAAAGATCGTCGCACTCTGTGCCAGATTAAAGGCCGCCCCAGAGTTATGAGCGAGCTGCAACTCTAAGAAACTGCCCAATATCTGTTTTGGGTTGGGCCCAAGATTGTTTAAGGCCAGCGTTTTTGAGAGGTTATCGATGGCAATAATGGCGAGCGCAAACGAGATTAAGAGGGTAACTGCTCTGCGATGAGGTGCTGATTTACTCAGCGCCGTTCCTCTTTCTGCTTACAGGACATGCACAAAGTTGCGCGAGGGAAGACTTGTAGTCGCGCCTTGCCGATTGCATTTCCACACTCTTCGCAGCGCCCATAGGTCTTCTTATCAATGCGCTCAATCGCACGTTCGGTTTGCAAGACCATGTCGCGCGCGTTGTACACGAGAGACATCTCATGCTCACGTTCGAAAGTCTTTGTACCGGCATCGGCTTGGTCATCGCCGGCACCAACGCCAGCAGCAGAGATGAGATCTTCCATCTCTCCCTCAGCTTCGCTCAACTCGGATTTAAGCCGTACTAACTCTTTCGCCAATTCCGTACGCATCGCCTTCAACTCGGCGGCAGTCCAGGGGTTCTCACTCTCATTCACTACGAGAGGAGCGGGCGCACCCTTGATTGGCTTCAACGTGTGTGCACGCTTGCCACTCTTCACGGGACGAGGAGGAGGAGGCATCACTAAGCGACGCTCTTCAATTACAACTTCTGGCCCAGAATTTACTTCGCGAGGTGTCACGGTGATTGTTGTTGAATCACCCGTAGTAGTGCTCTGCAACTTGGCAGGAAAGGGCTTCGCTGGCCCCTTTTTAGCAGCGGGCTTCTTCGCCAAAGTAGGTTTCACAATGTTAGGCGAGCGTTCAACGACCTTCTTGGCCGGAGCGGTCTTCTTGGTGGCGCTTGCTGCCGGCTTGGCCGGAGCTTTTTTGACTGGCACGGATTTCACTGCTTTCTTAGCCACTAGTTTCTTCGCTACAGGCTTGGATGCCGGAGCTTTCTTCGCCACGCTCTTCTTGACCGCAACCTTGGAGGCAGCCACCTTCTTGGCAGGCGCCTTCTTGGCCACTGCAGCCTTAGCCGGGGCCTTCTTAGTAAGGGCCTTCTTTGCCGTAGGTGTCATATCGATCGTCACTTCTCTACTCAGCCCACCTAAGGAAGACCACGAGAGGTCACCGAGTGAGTTACCTGCGAGCGAGAAGGCTAGAGCGAAGAGCGGGGAATTACCAACTCCGCCGCGCTAGACTCCCCCTTTCATAGGTTGAGTCACAGGCAAAGAGCAGCGAGAGCGAGGAGTTGAGATGGCAGCGCAGGGTTCCAGCCCATTTAAGAGCCTCCCACCTCAGATCGACCTCCCCGCCACAGAGCACCAGATCCTGAATTTCTGGGAGCAGAACGAGATATTCGCGAAGAGCGTTTCAGCGCGCGATGGCGCTCCCGAGTGGACCTTCTATGAAGGCCCACCTACCGCCAATGGCTCCCCCGGTACCCACCACATCGAAGCCCGCGCCTTTAAAGACCTCTTCCCTCGCTATCAGACGATGAAGGGGATGCAGGTCGTTCGCAAGGCGGGTTGGGATTGTCACGGACTGCCCGTAGAGATTGCCGTTGAGAAGGAGCTGGGCTTCTCCGGAAAGGGCGATATCGAAAAGTATGGAATCGCCGCCTTTAATGAGAAGTGTCGCGAATCAGTCCAGCGCCATGTAGATGAGTTCACGGCTATGACTCGACGCATGGGCTTCTGGGTGGATTTTGATGAGGCGTACTGGACGATGTCTCCAGAGTATGTCGAAAGTGTGTGGTGGTCACTCCAACAGATTTGGAAGAAGGGGTTGCTGGTCCAAGACCATCGCGTAGCTCCGTACTGCCCGCGTTGTGGAACCGGACTCTCAGACCACGAACTAGCGCAAGGATATGAAACCGTTGTAGATCCCTCGGTCTACATTCGCTTCCCTGCCACATCTGGAACCATTGCTGAACTTGGCGCATCCTTCTTGGTCTGGACGACAACTCCATGGACCCTCGTTTCCAATACCGCAATCGCCGTAAATCCCAAAGTTGAATATCAGGTCTGCGAGATTCCTACTGAAACTGGAAGTGAGCGCCTAGTCATCGCCAGCAACCTGGCACATATCTTGGGTGAAGAACGAAAAGTTATTGCCACCTTCCTCGGTACTGAACTTGAGAAGGCTACTTACCAGCGCCCTCTCGATCTGATCGAGATTCCCGATTCGCATTACATCGTCCTCGCTGACTATGTGACAGTCGAAGATGGAACGGGTCTGGTCCACCAATCTCCTGCCTTTGGCGCAGATGACTTCTTAGTCTCTCGTCGCTACGGACTTCCTGTCGTAAATCCCATGGCTCCTGATGGAAAGTTCTTAGCCGATGTTCCACTTGTAGGCGGGATCTTCTTTAAGGATGCTGATAAGACTTTGGTCCGCGAACTTAAGTCGCGCGGCGTCCTCTTCCGTCAACTGCAGTTCGAGCACTCGTATCCACATTGTTGGCGTTGCCACACACCCTTGATGTACTACGCACAACCATCTTGGTACATCCGCACGACTGCCATCAAAGAAGAGCTACTTGCACAAAATGCCAAGACCGATTGGCACCCTGAAACTATTAAGACTGGTCGCTTCGGAGATTGGCTCGAGAACAACATCGACTGGGCAATCTCTCGCAATCGCTACTGGGGCACTCCCCTTCCGTTGTGGCGTTGTCCTGAGGGCCACTTACATTGCGTGGGCTCACTCGCAGAGCTCTCTGCGCTGTCGGGCAATGATGTCAGTGCCACGGATCCGCATCGCCCCTTCGTCGATGACATCACCTTCTCTTGCCCAGAATGCGCGCAGACAATGAATCGCGTCAGCGAAGTCATCGACTGTTGGTATGACTCCGGTGCGATGCCCTTTGCGCAATGGGGCTACCCACATAAAGAGGGCTCAGTCGAAACATTTAACGCTGCCTACCCTGCAGATTTCATCGCCGAAGCCATCGACCAGACCCGCGGTTGGTTCTACACCTTGATGACCATTGGAACTTTGGTCTTCGATGAATCCTCTTACAAGACCGTCCTCTGTCTCGGCCATATCTTGGATAAAGATGGCCGGAAGATGAGTAAGCATTTAGGGAACGTGCTGCAACCAATTCCGCTGATGGACCAGCATGGAGCCGATGCGGTGCGTTGGTACATGCTCGCCGCGGGCTCCCCCTGGAGTGCGCGTCGCGTAGGGCACGACGCTCTTTCGGATGTAGTTCGTAAAACGCTGCTCACCTACTGGAATACCGTCTCCTTCTTCACCCTTTACGCAAGTGCTACGGACTTCCAGATTTCAGAGTCTGCAACTCCTTCGAGCGTAACGATGGATCGTTGGATCATCTCCGAACTCAACTCTCTGGTGGCCGCGGTTGATGCCGCTTATGCTGCATTTGATTCACAAGAAGTTGGTCGACTCCTGGCCACCTTCATCGATGATCTCTCCAATTGGTATGTACGTCGCTCCCGCCGGCGCTTCTGGGATGGCGAATCCGATGCACTCGGAACACTCTTTACCTGCCTTAAGAGTCTGACTCAATTGATGTCACCTATGGTCCCGTTCATCACTGAACATGTCTGGCAGACCTTGATTCGCGTAGGAGAACCTACTGCCACTGAATCAGTACACCTCTCAACTTTTCCTGTTGCAGATTCCACACTGATCGACGCAACGCTTTCTGCTTCAGTAGCTCTCTCGCGTCGTCTCGTCGAATTGGGACGCGCCGCTCGCGCCGAATCAAAGATCAAGATTCGACAACCACTGGCCCGCGCTCTTGTCGCCGCTTCAGGTTGGAACGCGATGGATGCTGAAATCCGCGAACATATTAAAGACGAACTCAACGTCCTGCAGCTCGATCTCCTCTCAGACGAGAGCGAGGGCTTGGTGAGCATCTCGATCAAGGCGAATTTCCGCTCTATCGGAGCTCGCTACGGCGCTGATGTGCAAGCCATCGCTGCTGCCATCACTAGCGCCGACGCCGCCCATCTCGTTCAACACTTGCGTAAGGATGGCACTTATTCGCTCGGCTACGGCGAGAAGAGCGCTGATCTAACCGCAGATGATCTCGTTATCACCGAAACTCCTAAAGAGGGATGGTCAGTGGCTACTCACTCTGGAGAGAGCCTTGCACTTGATCTAACTCTCACCCCCGAATTAATTCGAGCCGGTCTAGCGCGCGAAGTTATTCGCACAATTCAAGAGCAACGGAAGAGTTCTGGCTTTGAAATCAGCGATCGCATACATGTTCTCTGGAACGGCGGCGCAGATCTCGAGGCTGCCATTAATGAATTTGCAGTGCAGATTTCAGAGGAAGTACTTGCACTCTCCATCGCAAAGGACGAGAACCTCAGTAGCGACGAGAATGAAATTGGTTTGGGGCTAACTCTTTCTAAGGCGTGAGTTAATGAATGCGTCGCGCGAAAGAGATCAGAATCTCGGTCACAAAGAAGACCAAGAGAAATGAGATATCTACAGCGACCGGTCCGATGCGAAGTGACGGTATAAAACGTCGCACAAAGCGCATGATCGGATCGGTAACTGCATAGACCAACTCTGCCAGCGCCAAGATGATCCCTTTAGGGCGCCAGGATGGGGAGAAGATTCTGATGTAATCGAGGATCACTCTTCCGAAGAGCGAGAGGATGAAGATATTGAGCACAAAGACAATAACGCTACCCAGGCTACTCATTGCAATTCCCCACTCCAGAAAAAATTAAATCAACTTTGGTTAAAAAAGCTCGCCTCTGTTGCCGCAGTCTTGTTTTCGGTGCTGACTCTGACATTAGCAGGAGTAAGAAGAAATACCTTTGAAGTAACGCGCTCGATGCTGCCGTGTAGACCAAATGCAAGTCCTGAGGCAAAGTCGACCAGACGCTTGCGCTCTGATTCATCCATATCTGAAAGGTTCATCAGAACTGGCTGGCCGAGGCGGTAGCGCTCACCTACGGTGCGCGCCTCATTGTAGAAACGAGGGTGGATAGTGAAGATCTGATCCATCATAGGAAGTTGATCCTGTGTTGGGGCATAAGTAGGTGCACTTGCCTCGACTGGCGCGCGACGAACCGGCGCTGGGATCGGGTTAAAAGTTGGACGAGGCTCCTGGGCCACCGAACGTACTGCGCGGCGTGGCTCTTCACGGAGGGGGGCAGATTGCAGCTCTTCTTCATCGTCAACGAGACCGAGATAATTCGCAGCCTTCTTAAATACATTTGCCATAGCTATATTTTAGGCGGGAAGTCCACGAGAACCGAGGATTGAACTGCCTACCCGGATATGTGTCGCACCCTCATAAATCGCCTCCTCAAAATCACCGCTCATGCCCATTGATAAATTTGTGAGGGCGGGAAAGTCATTGATTAATTGGCGCCGCGCCTCCTTCAAGGTAGAGAAGGCTTCCCGGGCTGGGGCATCGACCGGGGCGACCGTCATAAGACCGATGGGCGAGATTCCGCTCTCGGCATTGAGATCAGTTAGGAACGGCGCAAGGGATTCAAGGGGGACTCCCCCGCGATCGACCCTAGCTGGCTCTAAATTGACCTGAACAAAGAATTGCCGCGGGCGAGATTGAGTCAATGATGCAAATTTGCGGGCATGGTCGAGTGAATCAAGGGAGTGGATGACCTCTGCCCAAGTTCCAATGGATTTAATCTTGCGACTTTGAATCTGGCCCTGAAAGTGCCAGCGCGCATCTCCTGAAAGTGCTGCAGATTTCGCCGCGCCCTCCTGATCGCGATTCTCGCCGAAATTCCTAATTCCTAATTCATAGAGGATCTCTACATCGCTGAGGGGGAAGTTCTTCGTAACCACTATTAGCTGTATCTCCTCAGTAGCGCGACCTACCGCTTGAGCGGCGGTGGCAATTCGAGATTGGACAGCAGCCAGGTTGGCTGCAATTTCTGAGTATCTACTCACAGCGAGATTAAACCAGCCTGCCTCGCCTGTAGATCGCCGCCACGGAAGGAGAAGAAGGCCGCGCTTTCGAGGGTGCAGATTCCTATATTTCGTACTGCAACACCTTTCTCCTGGAGTTGTGCCATGACTCCACGTTGCAGGTTGAGAGCGTGCCTCTCACTCGAAGTTGCTGTCGCTGGCAGCAACGCAGTAACTTCTTCATACATCGTCGGAGAAACCTCGTAACAGTCGCCACAAATACTGGGACCAATTACCGCCTTGATTTCGGTCGCTCCCATTTCGCGCATCTGATCAACAACTTTCTGCGCAATTCCACTTACGAGTCCAACTCTTCCCACGTGCGCTACCCCGACTAGGCCAACCGCACTAAAGGTGATCGGCATACAGTCGGCGGCTAGGGCAGCGATCCCCACAGATTTATTTGCGGTAATAAGCGCATCGCACTCGAACTCTCCTCCGGCCTCATCGACTACCATGACGCGATCGCTGTGCGTTTGCCGCATAAAGTGCAGAGTGCTGAGCGAGAGCGAGGCACGCAACTTCTCGCGCTGAGTAGAGTCTTTTAAGTCGCCACCGAAGCGCGAGGTGAAGAGTGTTCGAGACATTTACTTCATAAAGTCAGGAACGTCTATCTCATCCTCACTTACAAGATCTTCAAAGGTCACACGACGGCGCGGAGCAGCAGGGACCGCAATCTCTGCAGTATCTTCGATTCCTGAGAGATCGAGTGCTACAGCGATTGGATCGTTGGCTGCAATTGGATCAGCCTGTCCGCTAAGCGCGGCTGCATTAATAGTAGGCATCGGTGCGCGCTTGGGAGCGCCACCATCGAAGCCGGCGGCAATCACGGTAATCCGAACTTCATCGCCGAGTGCATCATCAATCACGGTTCCGAAGATGATGTTGGCCTCGGGGTGAGCAGACTTTGCAACGAGCTCAGCAGCCTCACTCAACTCGAAGAGACCAAGGTCGGATCCACCTGCGATCGAGAGTAAAACCCCGCGGGCACCGTCAATTGAGGCCTCAAGGAGTGGACTGGCGATAGCAAGTTCCGCTGCGCGGGTAGCGCGCGCCTCGCCACGAGCAGAACCAATTCCCATAAGAGCTGAACCTGCACCCTGCATAACGCTCTTTACATCGGCGAAGTCGAGGTTGATCAGACCAGGGGTTGTGATGAGATCGGTGATCCCCTGGACTCCAGAGAGAAGCACTTGATCGGCGCTACGGAATGCTTCAACTGCCGTAATAGAACGATCTGAAATGGCAAGGAGGCGATCATTCGGAATAACGATCAGTGTGTCGACTTCGGCACGCAAGAGTTCAATTCCCTCTTCAGCCTGAATCGTCCGGTGCTTTGCTTCGAAGGAGAACGGTTTCGTAACCACACCAACGGTGAGCGCACCGAGATCGCGGGCCACCTTGGCGACGATGGGAGCGCCACCGGTACCGGTTCCTCCACCTTCACCTGCAGTCACAAAGACCATATCGGCACCACGAAGGACCTCTTCGATCTCTTCAATGTGATCGAGCGCTGCCTGGCGACCTACTTCAGGAGCCGCCCCTGCACCGAGACCACGGGTCGACTTACGACCAATATCTAGCTTCACATCGGCGTCGCTCATGATCAACTGCTGTGCATCGGTATTGATCGCGATAAATTCGACACCCTTGAGGCCCGCTTCAATCATGCGATTGACAGCATTGACTCCTCCGCCACCAATTCCAACAACTTTGATAACGGCCAAATAGTTCTGCGGTGTCGCCACGTTTTACCTCTCCTAAGACTCTAAATCTCGAGTCGAGACTTAAAGTACAGCCATGATCTAATGCCGTAAAAGTAGGGTGAGGAAATCAGGCACGCAAATACCGACACGATATCGAGAGGGAGCAATCTCTCAATGCAGTGTTGAGAGTATCTACTTCACAACTGGGGTTAGCGGATTGCTGAGATCAACACTCACAATTTTTTTATTTTCAGGGAGAGTTAATAACTGGCGTAGTACTTGCACTTTAAGGGTCAGCTCGCTGGCCGCTCCCCAACTGATGTTGAGAGCGCTATACCCTGGAAGTGCGGTGGTGAGAGCGATCTGATTCTGCCCGTCAACCGAGAGACTAGACATTTTCGCAGTTAAATCATTGGGAGTTTGGGCTAAGAAGGTGGCAATAGCACTTCGTGCGGCCGTACTCTCATTGGCAAATCCAATGATTGGCAAACCAGTTGGTGGATTCGGTGCAATGAAATTGAAACCGGATCCATCAAAATATTCTGTGACGCCCTTGCTATCGACGTACTGCGCAATGGCGCGCCGTTCAGTTATATCGACACTCACATCGTGAGCTAACCAACGCCTCTTTATTGTGATCTTCTGAATCCACGAGAATTGCGCAAGGTCGCTGCGAATGCGTTGTGAACTTACTCGGGCGATCGGAAGTCCTATCCGCAAATCTTTTGGAATCAATACAGGCGTCACAATCGCCTCATTGCCGGCAGCCTTGATTTCAATTGTCTTAATTTCCAGAGCCTTAGACCAACCCAAGAGGTAACCCAGCATCCCGATCAAGACAATCACGAGAAATACTCCTGGTGCGCTACGAAAACGTCTTCTACGCATATCTCTCTTCAAGAGCCTGTACTAATACCGGCGCAAGTGAGTTCACATCGCCAGCACCTAGGGTCATGATTACATCTCCGGGTTTTGCGACTTCGAGTACTTCTTGTACGACACCGAGCATGGATGGTTGGTAGAAAACGGATCCGGTGTTGCTCGAACGAGTTATGAGCTGCGAGGTTACCCCGGGTATTGGAGCTTCGCTTGCCGGATACACCTCCAAGACAAAGGCTTGATCTGCCAGCTCGAGAGATCGAGCAAACTCCGGAGCAAAAGCCTGCGTTCGAGAGAAACGGTGTGGTTGAAAGATGACTAGTACACGACCAGGAGCGGCATAAGCTTTCGCTGTTTCGAGAGTCACGCGAATTTCGGTGGGGTGATGGCCATAGTCATCAATGACTTCGATCCCATTGACCTTCCCTTTATGTTCAAAACGGCGGCGCGATCCACTGAAAGTTTCAAGTCCACGCAGTAGTTCAGGTACGCCTGCACCTAGTCTTTCACCAGCCGCCAAAGCGGCAGTGGCGTTGAAGAGATTGTGCAAACCTGGAACCGTCAAGTGCAACTCAGGGAGAATCTTTCCATTTTTAGAGAGTCGTGCGAGCGAGGCAGAGGGCTCCAATTGAATACGCGAGAGTTGAAAATCCGCCTCTTCTGTGCCATAGGTAATAATGGAGAGATCATCGCGATCAACACGTTTTAAGAGTTCCTTGACTCCTGAATCATCACCGCAAGCAATTACAAAGCCACCACTCTGAATCGTATTTATAAATTCAACGAAGACTGCATAGAGATCTTCTAGGCTGGCAAAGTGGTCGACGTGATCAAGTTCGAGATTTGTGATGATTGCACCGAGTGGGTGATAAGCAGTGAACGAGCCATCTGACTCGTCGGCTTCTGCGACAAAGATGTCGCCGCTACCAAGGTGAGCATTGACACCAGAACTGTTGATCAATCCACCGATGGCGAAGGATGGGTCGAGCCCCGCACTCTGCAAAGCCACGGTCAGCATCGCTGTTGTGGTCGTCTTGCCATGAGTCCCCGCCACTGCAATTGAGCGCTTTCCCTCCATCAAGAAGGCGAGAGCTTGCGCGCGTGTCAATATTTCCAGGCCACGCTCCTTGGCGGCTACAAGTTCAGGATTCTTTTCGGCGATTGCGCCGGAGGTGATTAGGAGATCGACATTTGAAACATTCTGAGCGTCATGTCCAATGAATATCTTCGCGCCCAGGTTAGCAAGTACTTGAGTTATAGAGGAATCCTTAACGTCGCTTCCACTGATCGTGAGTCCTTGAGAGAGCATGATCCGAGCAATACCCGACATCCCCGCGCCACCGATTCCAACAAAGTGGATCTTCTTGCCTGCCAGGCGTTCGACGCTACTCATGGTTGATTACCTGTAGCGCTCGCGAGGCAATTTTCGAACTTGCATCAAGGGGGGAATCCAAGCGCACCCCACTCGACGAGTAATTCTTTGCGTTCCGCATCAAACGTTCGGCATTAGCCAACAACCAGTCGGAGGTGAAAGCAGCGTTCTTAATGATCTCGCCTCCCCCACTCTCAGTAACCACCTTCGCGTTCTCCGCCTGCTCGCCATTGCCGATCGGAAGCGGAACGTAGAGAGTATAAATTCCAAGTACCCCCGTCTCGGTCACCGTTACCGCTCCACTACGTGAAATTACAAGATCACTCGCGGCATACGCCTGAGCCATATCCTCGATATATGAGATTGGAAGGTAACCGGCTTGTGCCTGGGGTACTTCGTTCTTGCCTCCTACCGCGTGAATAATTTGAAACCCGGAGCGTGCTAACTCCTTCTGCGAACCCTGGATGGTCTCGTTGAATTTAACGGAGCCCAGGGAGCCACCAAAGATTAGGATTGTTGGTGCATCCGGATCAAGGTTCATTGCCCTTAGCGCCTCTTTTTTGAGGGTTGCGCGTTGCTCGCGATCGAACCCCGCAAGGTCAACTATCGATGGTCGAAGTGGAATACCAACTTGTACCGAAGGGTCCTTTGAGAAGGCGTCGAGCATCGTCGCACCGCAGCGACGTGCCAATCGATTTGCCAGCCCCATCTTCGCATTCGCTTCATGAGCAATTATTGGAATGCCAGAACGGCGCGCAGCAAGATAGGCCGGAGCGGCCACATAGCCTCCAAAGCCGATGATGAGATCTGATCCCGAAATTAACTCCCCCGCTTCGCGCAGCGTCTGCCGAAATCGCAGAGGCCATTTCAGTGCCGCAACATTTGGTCGACGTGGAAATGGAACCTTTTCGATCAGGTGGAGAGGGAAACCAGCGTTAGATACGAGCGTAGTTTCTATCCCAGAGGCAGTTCCGAGGAAGTGACAAGAGATCTCAGGATGAGACTCGCGGAGATAATTCGCGACCGCTAACGCAGGTTCAACATGTCCGGCAGTTCCAGCTCCTGCAAAGAAGATCTTCGTCATACTCAGGCTCGCTTATGGGATTTGATAGCGCCACGTACGCGTGGATCGCGGCGTGCAACATTGAGAACATAGCCAACTGCTAAGAAGTTCGCGATCAACGAAGAGCCGCCGTAACTTATAAAGGGAAGAGTCACACCTACCACCGGTAGGACTCCAACCACAGATCCGATATTGATGATCACCTGCATCATTAACCATCCGCCAACACCAGCGCAGGCGTAGCGCGAGAAGAGATCTCGAGTCTGCATCGCGGTTCTGAAAATTCCGTAGATCAGGGCGGCATAGAGAATGAGTACTGCCAATGTGCCGAGCAGGCCGAGCTCTTCTCCAATGACAGCAAATATAAAGTCCGTGTGTGCCTCTGAGAGATTGCCCCACTTCTGTCTACTCGCGCCTAGCCCAACTCCAAATAGTCCACCGCTCGCTAGACCCATCACTGAGTGAGCAGGTTGCCATCCCGCGAGTTTGTAGACAGATGGAGCAAATGGATTGAGAACGGCGGTGAAGCGGTGCAAGCGATAAGGCGCGATGGCAACCATCCCCACTACTCCAGCAACGGCGAGAACACCCATCACCAGGAAATGGCGAATGGGCAGCCCACTCACAAAGAGCATCGTAGAAACAATCCCAAGGACAATCACAGTTGTTCCCAGGTCGCCGCCCTTAAGAATCAAAACAATCAGCGGGAGCGTTCCTGAGAGAACGAATGCGACGTGACGCATTGCAGAGCGATTCTGCACAGTCTCGTCATATTTGCGCAGTTGACCCG
>DAIMCZ010000003.1:12551-14340 GCA_036726125.1 Candidatus Nanopelagicaceae bacterium | reverse complement strand
TGACGCATTGCAGAGCGATTCTGCACAGTCTCGTCATATTTGCGCAGTTGACCCGCACACCAAAGAATCAAACCCAATTTCGCAAACTCCGATGGCTGCATTGTGAATGACCCGAAGTGAATCCAGTTTGTATTTCCGTTGACCGTCAATTTAAGTCCTGGCACGAGCGGCAGGCAGAGTGCAAGAAAGGATAAGCCGAAGGAGTATCGCGTCACTTGCTCCCAGATCTGACTCTTCCAATGCGAGACGATCAGAAGAGCGACAATTGCAATTCCGAAGAACATCAATTGCTTAAAGAAGATGGCGTATGTTGATCCAGATTGCTGCAAAGAGACGACGCTTGAGGCGGAGAGCACCATGACGAGGCCGAGTCCTGATAGGAATGTAAGTGCGCCGATGATCATGTAGTAAGGAGCGTCCGGACGCTGCAGATAATTGGAATAACGTTGACGTCGCGTTGGTGGCTTAATGCTCATTTGCCCACCAACTCACGGACCGCGGCGCTGAACTTCTCTCCCCGATCGGCGTAATCCTTAAATTGATCCATCGATGCGCAGGCCGGAGCTAAAAGAACGGTGTCTCCTGAAGCGGCCAACTCTGCGGCACGGGCAACAACGCCACGCATCAACTCTGCGGAGTCCCCGTTGAAGGGAAGAATAAAGTATGGAATTTGCGGCGCGTATCTGGAGAGCGCCGTCGCAATAATCGGCGCATCTTGCCCAATAAGCAAAGCTGCTTTTATGCGCGGGGCGCAACGTTTGATCAGAGGTCCCATCGCGGCACCCTTCGCCAAACCACCTGCAATCCAGATCGAAGAGATATGTGAGAGGAGCGCCGCCGCTGCTGCGTGAGGATTGGTGGCCTTCGAATCATTTACCCACGAAATGCCTTCGTGCTCCAGCACCAATTCGAGGCGATGGCGATCAAGAGTGAAGTTCTGCAGCCCGGATCTGATCTCTTCGTGAGTTATTCCAATCGCAAGGGCCAAGCCGGCAGCGGCCATTGCATTTGAAACATTGTGGGGAACCGTCGGATGGATATCAGAGAGCTCTGCAAAGTCAAAGGCCTGTGTTGGATCAGCCGTGAAGGCGCGGTCGACGAGCAGGTTCTCAACGAGCCCCAACTCCCCCGCCTGCGGAGTATCTAAAAAGTAGAAGATCTTCTTGCCGGACCAAGGAGTGGCGCGCAAAACGCTCTCGCTATCTTCTCCATTGATAATTGCGATCTGGCTCGCGGAGAGCAACTTCAATTTTGCAAGTGCGTACTGGTCGAATGAGCCATGCCAATCTATATGGTCCGGTGCAATGTTGAGCAGAGCAACGGCTTCGTAGCGTGGCAGTGCACTCCACTCCAATTGAAAGGAAGAGAGTTCAATTGCCAGGAAGTCATAGCTCTCGCCTGCGCCAAGAATACCAATTACAGGATCTCCCACATTGCCGCAGGCAACTCCCGACTTTGAGCTGTGATCAAAGATCGATTGCACCATCTGAATGGTGGTTGTCTTGCCATTAGTGCCGGTTAAGGCGATCCATTTCTGTTCCGGTGCTAGCTCTTCCTTTACCAGCCATGCGAAATCCAATTCGCTTAAAATCTCACAGTTTGTTGATTGCAGAGCAAGGATGATCGGGTGATCCACTCGCCAACCAGGCGAGACAACCGCCAGGTCGTACGTGGACTCGACGCTACGCAGCGCACCTGCAGTTTTCTCATCCAGTACATCTGCGCTCACACCGCGGCTCTTCAGAAACTCAACTACTGCGCTGCCGGTGACCCCAGCACCCACAACGGC
>DAIMCZ010000003.1:0-12451 GCA_036726125.1 Candidatus Nanopelagicaceae bacterium | reverse complement strand
GGCTCTTCAGAAACTCAACTACTGCGCTGCCGGTGACCCCAGCACCCACAACGGCGATCTTCTTTGTGGCGAGCGCAGCGATAAATGACATTTAGGAACTCACCCACTGTGCGTAGAAGAGTCCTAGCCCTGCAGCGACGCTCAATCCAGCAATAATCCAGAAACGAATAACGATCGTTACTTCGGCCCAGCCTAAGAGCTCAAAGTGATGCTGCAATGGAGCCATTCGGAAAACCCGTTTACCGCCCGACAATTTGAAGTACCCAGTTTGAATGATTACAGACATAGTAATGATGACGAAGAGTCCGCCGAGAACTGCGAGAAGCATCTCGGTACGCAGGGTGATTGCAAGGCCAGCGAGCGCTCCTCCCAATGCAAGTGAACCTACATCGCCCATAAAAATACGAGCTGGTGAGGTGTTCCACCATAAGAATCCTGCACATGAACCGGCAAAGGCCGCAGCGAGAACCGCGAGGTCGAGCGGATCTCGAACGTAGTAACACTTCGAGGTGAGAACTTCGCTACTACCCAGCCCACAACTCTGGCGAAACTCCCATACGCCGATCAGTACAAAGGCGAGCAAGGTCATGATGGATGTTCCACTCGCCAGACCGTCGAGCCCGTCGGTGAGGTTTACGCCATTACTTGTGCCAAGCACAAGAAAGACAACCCAGATAATGACGAGGACGGTACCGAGCGCCAGGGAGGTATCGCGAACGGTCGAGAGGTGGAAGGAGATCGGCGTTAATTTGAAAGTATCGCGAAAGTGCAGACCGGCGAAGGCAAAGCCACCTGCCACCAAGGCTTGTCCAGCTAACTTTTGTTTGCCACGTAGCCCTAAAGAGCGCTGTTTAACAATCTTGAGCCAATCGTCGAGAAGTCCAACGGCCCCTAGACCAAGCACGAGCCCGATCACGAGCAAGGCGGAGGCGCTGATTCGCACCCCATTAATAAGGTGTGATGTGAAATAACCGACGATCGCCGCCGTAATGAGGACCACGCCGCCCATTGTGGGAGTGCCCCGTTTTACATGGTGGCTCGTTGGGCCATCATCGCGAATATTCTGACCGTAACCCCGCGCCGCAAGGAAGCGGATAAAGATAGGGGTCAGCAGAAAACTTAGAAGCGTCGACGTGGTACCGGCTAGCAGAATCTCTTTCACTCTTGCTCTCCTTGCCACTTAGCCAACAATTTTTCGGAGAGTTCATCGAGATGCTCGGCTCGCGATGCCTTAATAAGAAGGACATCCCCGCGCTCAATATGATCTAAGGCCTCTAGTGCCTCTTCTTGGGTGAGGAAGTAATGGGTCAGCATCTCATCGCCCGCCGCTGGATCTAGCTCGAGTCCATCGAGATATAACTCTGTTCCTACGGCTACCAAGTGATCGACCCCCAATTCAGAGGCGAGTCTGCCAATGTGCAGGTGCTCTTCGCGCTCGGACTCGCCGAGTTCATGCATCTTCCCCAATATTGCCCAAGAGGATCCCCCGCGCTCCTGCGTGAGAAGCACCAAGGTGCGCAGGGCAGCTTGCATGCTCTCTGGGTTGGCGTTGTAGGAGTCATTAATAATCAGGAGTTCATCTACATCGTGTAGTTCCATCCGCCACTTACTCCGCGGCTCTGCAGTCGAAAGGGCGGCCGCCACGGATTCGATGGAAATTCCGACTTCAAGGGCGGTAGCTGCAGCGGCTAAGGCATTTGCCACCTGATGCGCACCAAGCAAGCGCAGAGCGACGGGGGCGCGACCTGATTCACTGACAAGATCAAAGTGCGCCATCCCCTCTCGAAATTCGAGGTCGGCCGCCCGCACATTGCAACTGCTCTTCTCGCCGAATGTAATTCTCTTGCGCGAACTTCCTTCACCCATGTGCGGGGTAAGTGGATCGTAACTTCCGAGGATTGCCACGCCATGTTCCGGTAGGGAATTGATCAACTCTGATTTGGCTGTAGCAATTGCCTCACGACTGCCAAACTCTCCGAGGTGGGCGCTACCAACTACAAGAACGATTCCAATGTGGGGCTTAGCGATGGCACAGAGGCTGGTGATATCCCCCGTGTGGCGCGCACCCATTTCAACGACGCAGAACTGGGTGGAATCTATCGTGTGCAAGATGGTGAGGGGAACGCCGATCTCATTATTGAAAGATCCGCTTGGAACTACACACTCACCGCGAACGGAGAGGATATGGCCGAGCAAATCTTTTGTAGTTGTCTTTCCATGAGAACCGGTAATTCCAATGAATACGCAGTGCTCCATTCGCACCCGCACCGCCGTAGCTAATTGAGCAAGTGCTTGAGCGGCATCTGTAACGACGAAGGATGGAATGCCTAAGTTATAAGTTGTGATTGCGAAGCGGGCGCCATTGGCAATCGCCTCTTTGGCGTAATCATTGCCATCAACTCGCTCACCAGGAAGGGCAACAAAGAAAGAGCCTGGAGTGATTTTCCGAGAATCGATCTCGGGGTATTCGGTGATGACTTCTGTGGCATCGAGTCCAACTACCTCGGCGTCGATGATCTGCGCAATCTCAGCGACTGTTAAAGCGATCATGACAACTCCTCGATTGCACGAGCCAATTCGATCCGATCATCAAAGGGATATTTGACTCCCTTAATCTCTTGACCTCGTTCATGACCCTTGCCTAGAACAATAACGCAATCTCCAGGTTCGGCCTCCAACACCGCTCTCGCGATAGCGCTCCGACGGTCCGGTTCGATGATTTCATCAGAATCTGCGCTGCCCGCCACCATCTCCGCCAAAATCTGCAGTGGATCCTCGCTCCGCGGATTGTCCGAGGTGAATACCGCGACATCTGACCCGTCACGCAGTGCACGCCCCATAATCGGACGCTTGCTCTTATCTCGGTCTCCCCCGCAGCCAAGTACTGCAATTACCCGGCCGCTGGTGAGAGAGCGTGCCGTTGTAAGTGCTCGACTCACTGCATCTGGAGTGTGTGCGTAATCCACCAAAGCTAAGAACTTCTGTCCTACCTCAACCGGCTCCAGTCGTCCGACGGGTGCGGTGAGTTTGCGCATGTAGTGCGCCAGCGCGATTGGATCAACGCCACTTTCAACCGCGAGCGCGAAAGCAAGAATTGCATTATCTAGATTGTGCAATCCGAGGAGCGGAAGATGACCCTCAATCAAGATTCCGCCAGTTCCTCGGATCGCAACCTCGTAGCCAACACCTGACTGCAAAGCAATAAAACGTTCGTAGTGCCAATCGGCTCGGGGATTTGAGCGGGAGACTGTAAGCATTGGGATTGTTGCTTCTGCAAAGAGGCGTTGACCGTACTCGCTATCGATATTCACGATCGCAATATCGGCAAATTCATTGGTAAAGAGGCGAGATTTGGCGAGGAAGTAACTCTCCATATCGCCATGAAAATCTAGATGATCCTGGGTCAGGTTTGTAAAACCAACGACTTTAAAGTGAGCCCCAGAGACACGGCCCATAGAGAGTGCGTGGCTGCTCACCTCCATCACAAGGTTTCGCACGTGCTGCTCTCTCATCGTCGCCACAACTGCCTGCAAATCTGTACCTTCGGGAGTGGTGTAGGTAGCTCCGTACTCCTCGCCCTCGATGCTGATACCGATTGTTCCAATAAATCCACTTGCGCGACCATCCAGCCGCCAAATCTGATCGACAAGGGAGGCGGTAGTGGTCTTGCCGTTAGTGCCAGTTATTCCAACGGCATCAAGAGCACTAAATGGATTGCCATAAAACCAAGAGGCGATTGCGCCCACCCAACTGCGTGGGTTACTAACAACCAAGACTGGAATCTCGGCCGTTATCAGTTGCGCACCTACGAAATCGGTCAGAATTGCTACTGCGCCTGCAGCAATTACATCATTAACGAAAGTCGCCCCATGCACCTTTGCACCAGAAAGGGCGATAAAAAGGTCCCCTGCACCGACCGCACGAGAGTCGAGCGTGACGCCAGAGAAGGAGAACTCCCGTGATGGAGCATTGATACCAATAAATGCAGCAAGGTCGCTTCCTTGCTTTGAAAATAATGCTACTGGGGTGAGCTCCGAGTTGCGAGTACTCATGGCGTAACCGCCGGCTGTGGAGTTGCCTTAACTGCCGCCATCAAATCTGCCTGGGTAAGCGGATAGGCAGGCTGAATGGAGAGTACTGGCTGAACCTGCTTGGTCTGCAAGACAAAGCTCATAACCTTTTTAAAGACTGGAGCGGCGATCTCGCCACCGAAATGCTGGCCTTGTGGATTTTGAATGACAACGCTGACTACATACTTAGGAGCTGCAGCCGGTGCCATCCCGATGAATGATGCGGTGTAGCCGCGATAGCAGCCACAACGAGCATCGGAGCGCATCGCGGTACCAGTCTTTCCAGCTACCTTGTAACCAGGTATTTCAGCGGCGGG
Organism: Candidatus Nanopelagicaceae bacterium; assembly: GCA_036726125.1. Lineage (GTDB taxonomy): Bacteria > Actinomycetota > Actinomycetes > Nanopelagicales > Nanopelagicaceae > PALSA-747. The sequence goes on along the minus strand of DAIMCZ010000003.1, from coordinate 8,064 downwards.
TGCAGTTCCCTCATTTGATACAACACCTTCCAACATCGTGCGAATCTCTTGCGCCGTTGCAGCACTAATCACCTGTACTTGAGTCGCAGGTTTTGAAGGGGTGTAATGGCCGGTCGCATCAACGGTACCTGCAACGACATTCGGGGTAACTCGCACCCCGTTATTTGCGATGGTCGCAAAGACATCAGTTGCCTGCATCGCCGTTACTGAGTATCCCTGCCCGAAGGCGATTGTTGGAGCAGAGGAGGCTGACCAGGCTGATACTGGGTGCAAGATTCCTGCGGATTCGCCAGGAAGATTCGATCCCGTGCTTTGGCCGATGCCAAATTTTTGGAGGTACGAGAAGAAAGTATTGTTTGGAATGGCGGCACCGATCTGAATTGCGCCGATGTTGCTTGAAACTGCCAGAACTCCTGAGGTAGTTAAGTGCTCGGTCGGATGGTTCTTATCGTCGTGAAAAACCCGACCGCCAGCTTTTAATGTATTTGGAATTGTATAAACGGTTGTTGGGGTTGTAGTCCCCTGCTCAAGAGCAGCTGCAACAGTTATGACTTTTCCTGTCGAGCCGGGTTCGTATACATCTTGAACAGCGGGGTTGCGGATCTCATCAAGAGTCACCTGGCTGCGCTTGGCAGGGTCGAAGGTGGGAGCGCTTGCTTGCGCAAGTATCGCTCCAGTTTTTGGATCCATCACAATTACAGTGCCCGAGAGAGCTTTTGAATCTTTTACCGCGGTTGAAATTGCATCTTGAGCCACCCACTGAATGTCGCGCTCAATCGTGAGTCGCACATCGGTTCCTGGCTTCGCGGGAGTCGTGAATTGTTGTGACCCTGGGATAATCGCGCCATTTCCATTGACGTAGTCGTACTCGCCATTGGATCCTGTTAGGAGGGTGTTCATGCTCGCTTCAATACCGGCAGCACCTTGATTGGCGGCGTTGGTCAACCCAACAAGCGAAGCGGCCAGAGTGCCAGTTGGGTAATTGCGCGAATACGCGTTCTCGCTGAAGAAACCCACCAATCGTTTAGCAAGTCCCCCAGGAGTCGCTTCAACTTTTGCGTTATAGCTAGTCAACGCACTCTGCAGGTTATCCCAGACGATCGGTGCAACGCCATTTTCAATTACCTGGTAACGCTTCGTCCCGGTCAAGAGAAGTTGCAACTGGTCGACAGGCATCTCGAGAGCGGCTGCCGTTACCTGCGCCGTTGTGGCAGGGTCGGCGATCATCGTCTGATCCACGATGATGTTCTTCGCTGCTTCGCTGCGTGCCAAGACAATTCCATTGACATCAGTAATCGTGCCACGCGGAGCGAGCCAAGTTGATTTGCTTACCATTTCATTGGCTGCACGTTTGGAGTACCCACTCGCTTGAACTGCCTGGACATCAATGAGCCGAACTCCGAAAATAAGGAAGATAAAGAGAAATGCCACGACTAAATAGCGGATCCTCTTGCTGAAGGCCTCCTGCGAGATCATTTAGTGGTTCCAGGTGTAGCGGTATTTATATCGAGGAAATTGATCCCCGTCTGCGGCAACATTCCCAATTTGGTGGCGTTGATCGCCAAGTTGTCGGGGGAGGAATATGTTGCCACTTGATTGAGCACCGCATCGCGTTGATCATTGACAGCCGCGAGGTGGAGCTTCATATTCTCTAGCGTGAATGCACCAGAGGTGAGCGCGGTATTTATGCTGAGCAGGAGAAGGAGCCCAGCAGTAAAAACACCGATAAGAAAAGCGAAGAAAGCGCGATTGCTAACAGCCTGACTGTTATCAACGGTTAAATCTGGTACGAGGCGTAACGCTGCTCGTGTTTGATCAGCAAATTCTCTTACTCGAGAGCGCTGTGGAATCTCTGGTGCAAAGTCCTCAAATTGTGCGATCGCCATTATGCGGCCAACCGTTCAACGGCGCGCAGGCGCATGGATTGGGCTCGCGGATTGAGAACTATCTCGGCATCAGAGGCGGCCTCACTCCCCCGCATAACGAGGGCATACTTTGCTGCGCTATCGGGAAGGTCGACTGGTAAGCCCCGTGGAGTCTTGGACTCTGTTACCTCGCTCAAAGCGCTCTTTACGATCTTGTCTTCAAGAGATTGATAAGCCATCACGACTAGGCGACCATGCACTTCTAGAGCAGCAAGAGCCGCTGGAATTGCGCGTTCGAGAATCGCGAGTTCCTGGTTGACTTCTATGCGTAGCGCTTGGAAGGTGCGCTTTGCAGGATTGCCTCCTGTACGTCGCGCCGCCGCCGGAATTGCATTTTTTACAAGCTCTGCCAAATCTTTTGTGGTGTTGAGCGTTCCCGATTTTCTAGCTTCGACAATAAAGTCGGCGATACGCGGCGCAAACTTCTCTTCGCCATAATTTCGCAGAATGCGAACCAGCGCACCGTGCTCGTAACTTTGCAGAACTTCAAAGGCGGTTAATCCTGTGCTCTGATCCATGCGCATATCAAGAGGTGCGTCATAGGAGTAAGCGAAGCCACGCTCTCCGTCATCGAGTTGCATTGAAGACACTCCGAGATCAAAGAGAGCTCCGGCAACTTTAGAGATTCCGTGCGTTGCAAGAATCTCATCGATCTGGTCATACGTTGCATGCGAGATCAACAAGCGTTCTCCAAAGGGAGCCACATTTTCACGCGCGATTGCAATGGCGCTCTCGTCGCGGTCGATCCCGATTACAAGGAGAGTTGGAAATTTCGCAAGGAGAGCTCGAGTATGTCCCCCGAGACCCAAAGTTGCATCTATAACGTAGGTGGCTGATTCGTTCTTCAACGAATGTTCGATAGCAGGGGTCAGCAATTCGATGCAACGCTCAAGCGCAACAGGTATATGTTGATGAGCCATCTGCTTCCCCTTTCTCGTTCGTTTTGAATCGCGACTGCTTGGTCTTGATAGATATCGACTTCTCTAACTAGGTCACCGCCGACCGACGGATCTAGGGGGAACGGCGCCGGGGAAGTGGCGTCGTTAATATGAAGTCGGCGATGGCCTAACCAGAGAGATCAGGTAGGGCCTAAAAGAGTCCTGGTAGCACCTCCGTTGAAATGTCGGCGAAGCCCTTTTCACGATCTGCGAGGTAGGTGTTCCAGGAGGCGGAATCCCAAATTTCTAGGCGGGTGTTGGCACCGATCACGACGCACTCTTTTTCGAGTCCCGCATAGGCACGCAACCCGCTTGGAATCGTGACGCGACCCTGCTTATCTGGAACTTCATCGTGAGCTCCCGCAAACATGACGCGCATGTAATCGCGAGCGCCTTTCTCGGTCACCGGCGCTTGGCGCATCCGCTCGGTGATGGTGGTGAACTCCCCCAACGGGAAGACATAGAGGCAACGCTCTTGACCCTTGGTAATAACTAGGCCTTTGGAGAGCTCATCGCGGAAGCGGGCGGGCAGGATAAGGCGACCCTTCTCATCGAGCTTTGGCTCGTGGGTCCCTAAAAACATCCCTTTTCCCCTTTTTCAACCACTTTCATCGCTGCAATTCCCCCGAATTAGCGACATCCACCACTTTACTCCACTTTTCCCCTTTTTCAACCACCTCAGCCCACTTTCTGACCACCAGCCCCCACTTCTTGCCCAAAGTGAGGGGACAGAGGCAGTAGAGATCACCCGTAATTGCCCACGCTTTGCAATACAGGTCGTTACCCTTGCTCCTCTATGGCAAATTCAGAGGTCTTAATTCAGGCAAAGCAGCTGGTGAAGCGCTACGGCGACTTCACGGCAGTCAATGGCATCGATTTTCAGGTTCGTAAAGGGGAATCCTTCGGCTTCTTGGGTCCCAACGGCGCTGGAAAGTCCACAACTATGCGGATCATCGCGGCTACCCTCACCCGCACGAGCGGCGAGATCACGATTCTGGGCAAGGATCCCGAGAAATTTGGCCCGGAGATCAAAGCCCACCTGGGGGTCGTCCCTCAGATGGATAACCTGGATAACGCACTCACGGTCGAAGAGAACCTTTATATCTACGGGCGCTACTTTGGACTTTCAAAGAGTTTTATCAGACCAAAAATTGAAGAGCTATTGGATTTTGCCCAGCTCGTTGAAAAGCGTGGCGTGAAGGTCGAAGCGCTCAGTGGCGGCATGAAGCGACGCCTCACCATCGCGCGCGCTCTGGTTAGCGAACCTGAAATCCTGATGCTGGATGAGCCGACGACTGGTTTAGACCCGCAGGCAAGACACATCTTGTGGGACCGCCTCTTCAGGTTGAAGGAGCAGGGCGTTACCTTACTAATTACGACGCATTACATGGATGAAGCTGAACAGCTCTGTGATCGACTGATGGTGATGGATAAGGGTTCGATCATGGCCGAAGACTCCCCCGCCGGATTGATTAAAACACATTCGACCAAAGAAGTGCTTGAAGTTCGATTTGGCTCTGATCGAAACGCTGTAGTTGCTCCAGAATTACGAGAACTCTGTGATCGGATAGAAGTTCTCCCTGATCGAATTCTGATGTACGCAGACGATGGTGAAGAGTTACTGCATCAGCTCAACCAGAAGGGGCTACACCCACTCACATCACTCGTGCGTCGCAGTTCACTCGAGGATGTCTTCTTGCGTCTTACTGGACGCACTCTGATTGACTAAGGCAGTGGCTCAAGTGGCTCCCCGTCAAGGCTCTTTAAAACTCGTTAACACCGAGCGGATCAAATCGCGCGGTGCCTTCGCTGTAGTCGAAGCTCGTGTGATGATCTTTATGAAGTACTTGCCGGCATTGCTCTCCGTTGCAGTAGCGAATCCATTCCTTTATCTCCTAGCAGTCGGAGTCGGGGTTGGAAAGTTGATTAATGCACATTCCGGTGGGGTGGATGGAGTTAAGTACCTAACTTTCTTGGCGCCAGCACTCCTAGCGACTGCCGCAATTCAAAATGCCTTGGATGAAGTTGTCTTTCCAACACTCGAAGGTTTTAAGTGGAATAAGAACTTCTTTGCGATGAATGCGACGCCGATTTCGGCGAAGCAAATCGCTAACGGGGTATTGATTGCGGCGATGACCCGCGTTCTCTTCTCGGTCACCGTTTACGGAACGATTATCTTTCTCTTTGGTGGCTTCACTACCGCTCGAGGCTGGCTGGCTATCCCAACAGCTCTCGCTGCTGCTGCCGCATTTGGCGCGTTCATTATGGGTATCGCCGCCTGGACTACGAATGATGATCAATTCTTTATGGTGCTAAATAGGTTCATCATCATGCCGCTCTTCCTCTTCTCTGGGACCTTCTACCAACTCTCTTCTATGCCTATCTATTTGAGGTGGGTGGGCTGGCTCTCCCCTCTCTGGCATTGCACCGAACTCGGAAGATATTTGACATATGGGCATCACATCAGTGCCTACATGTTCGCCTTTCACATCGTGTACATCATTGCGATGTTCACTTTTGGGATGAACTTCGCTCACCGACAATTTACAAAGAGGCTCTCACGATGATCCTCAATAACGCCGTTGCTATCGCCCAATCGCGACGAGGGCACTTTGCGGAAGGTTCATATGCTGGTCGCGCTCACGTTCTGCTCGAGCGCAGTTTGATGGCCTTTAGAAACTCGGCATGGCTCGCCGTGCTCTCCGGATTCTTCGAACCTGTTTTATACCTGCTCTCCTTCGGCTACGGACTGGGTCATCTCATCGGAAAGATCCCACTGCAGAACGGCCACATTGTGAGCTATGCGGCCTACATCGCCCCTGGCCTCTTAGCGACGAGCGCAATGAATGGCGCGATCTACGATTCGACATGGAATGTATTTTGGAAGATTAAATTTGATCGCATCTATCAAGGAATGTTGCAAACTTCCCTTGGATCGGTAGATGTGGCTCTGGGTGAGATCGGATGGGCGCTATTGCGCGGTTTCGCTTACGCCCTTGGATTCATGTGCGTTGTCGTGCCTGCAGGGCTCATCACAAATTGGTGGGCCATTATGGCTATTCCGGCAGCGGTCTTGATTGCCTTCGGCTTCGCTTCAATTGGAATGGCAATAACTTCTTACTTCACCACTTTCCAACAGATGGATCTCATCAATGTGGCGATGTTGCCTATGTTCCTATTTTCGGGATCTTTTTATCCGCTAACTGTCTATCCCGGTTATCTGCAAGGAATATTGAAAGCCCTACCTTTGTGGCAAGCGATTGCTATGGTTCGCGACTTCACCCTAGGTCTAGTGAGTTGGGGAATTTTGTGGCACGTTCTTTATTTTGTCGTGATGGTAGCCATTGGAATTACGGCCACAGCAAAACGGTTGACCAAACTTTTCTTACGCTAACTGAAGTGCTAGTTCGAGATTAATTCTCGTAGTTGCGACGATCCCAACGACCTTCAAGGCGATCGCTCCACTTTGGCTTCTTGCCTTTGGGGGCTTTCTTAGCGCCTTTGCCGATGGAGAGATTGGTAAAGATAAAGAAGGCTCCAGCGAGTGCAACGATGAAACCTAGAAGCCCGACAAGGATGAGCTTCGAGATCAAGCCTGCAAAGAGAATCACCATTCCAGTGAGCAGTGCAATAACGCCGTAGAGAACAAAACTTCCCTGTTTTGTGCGCGCGTTACCAGTCAGGGTTGAGACGAGGCGGGGATCTTCTTGCTCGAAGGCCGCTTCCATCTCCGCAAGGAGTCTGCGTTCGTGATCTGATAGAGGCATGGCGAAAGAATAGAGCAGTGATGGCGCGCGGCGCTATCCGAAGTGGTGACTGTTACCTCTCAACTTCCTCACCGGAACGCTCAAATAAGCGCGCGGGGCGAACCGAATCGGCGCCAAAGCGCGCCTTGGCTTGGTCCATAGCGCGTGTCGCCTCCCGCCAGCCACTTTCACGCTCGCCAAGCTCAAGTTGAACTGGAGATCCATCCGAATCCACAAGGTTTTCTAACCCAATTCCAATCAGGCGGATTCGCGCACGATCGAGTTTGAGTCCAACATACAACTTCTTTGCAACTTCGTAACACTCCTGCATTCCATCGATGGGTAGCGCAACCGTTTTGGAGCGCGTAATAGTTTTGAAGTCAGCGAAGCGCACCTTGATAGAGATTGTCTTGGTCGCCAACTTTCTGGCGCGCAACCGGCCGCTGGCTTTCTCGGTCAAACGCAGCAGCTCGCGCAGGATCTCTTCTTGATCTTCGAGATCGCGTGAAAAAGTTTCGGCAGCGCTGATGCTCTTATCTGGTTCATCGGGTGTCACAGGTCGGTAATCACGCCCCCACGCAAGTTCATAGAGATGCGTCCCATTCGCCTCCCCTAGCGCGCGGATCAGAGTCTGGCGCGGAGTGTTGGCGATATCCCCGACTGTGCGCAGACCTAAACGCAAGAGCTCCTCGTTGGTCTTCGGCCCTACTCCCCACACCGCGCTTACAGGTAGAGGGTGTAAGAATTCGAGAACCTTGGTGGGATCTACTTCGAGCATTCCGTTGGGTTTACAGGCTTGCGATGCCAACTTTGCGATGAACTTTGTAGTGGCGATTCCAACAGAACAAGTTATCCCTGCTTGCGCAAAGACATCGGCGCGGATCCGCTTCGCAATCGTGGGGCCATCGCCAATTAATTTTCGCGAACCGGTTACATCTAGAAATGCTTCGTCGAGAGAGATCGGTTCGACGAGTGGTGTGTAACTTCCGAAGATTTCCATGATGCCGCGTGAGACTTCGCTGTAGCGATGATGATTTGGTACGACGAAGATGGCATGTGGCGCCATCCGCTGCGCGCGACCCACGGGCATGGCGGCGCGGATTCCAAATTTGCGCGCCTCGTAATTCGCGGACAAGACGACACCACGTGCTCCAGCTCCTACTACGACCGCTTTGCCTTTCAGCGAAGGGTCATCTTTTTCGGCAACTGAGGCGTAGAAGGCATCCATATCAACATGGAGGATCGTGGCGATCTCATCCATGCTCTGGCTCATAAACTCGCAGATTACGCCACTTCTCGTAAGAGTCGGTGAGTTCCCACGCCTGGGTGGCGCGCAATGAGACTCCGCGCGGACCGGTACGCCTGATCTCGCCGCGCACCAAGAAGAGCGAGGAGCGAAAGAGCAGGTTGCCGCTGCTGCGCTGGATATCTTCGAAGAAGGTCACATCGTTACAG
>DAIMCZ010000002.1:28362-55518 GCA_036726125.1 Candidatus Nanopelagicaceae bacterium | reverse complement strand
GGAGACCCTCTCACGGGTGCACCAACGCCGATTACGCCAGCGCAACGTAAGGAAGCAGGAGTAGATTTCGTTCCAGAGCCAGAGAATAAGGCGAAGGCGTAGAGAAGTTCAGGTAGGCTAACAGTATGGGTCCAGGTGGAATCGCAACGATCATCGCAGCATCTGCGCTGATCCCGATCTCTCTTGCCATCGGCTACACAATCGTTCGTGTCGGACGACTCATCGATGAAGTGCAAAAGACTTTGAAGAGCGTCAATCGCATCGTCTCGACCGCAGAAAATTTTACTGAAAAGGTCACGGGTTCAATCACCGGTCTCGTGGAGAAGAACTCTGGACTTTTAAAGATTATTGGTTCGTTGATCGGAGCACTTGCCGGCAAGAAGTTCGGTCGCTCTGAGCGGGAGCACGAGTAGTAGGTGGAATCCGCAGAAATTAGAGCGCGATGGTTGCGTTTCTTCGAGTCCGATAATGCCCTGGGGCTAAAGCACACCGTCGTCCCTTCGGCCTCCTTGATAGCCGATGATCCAAATCTGCTCCTGGTTAATGCGGGCATGGTGCCGTTTAAACCGTTCTTTCTAGGTGAAGTAAAGCCCCCATACTCACGAGCCACTTCGGTTCAAAAGTGCGTTCGTACCTTAGATATTGACGAGGTTGGCAAGACCACTCGCCACGCATCCTTCTTCCAGATGTGCGGCAACTTCTCCTTTGGCGACTACTTCAAAGAGGGCGCGATCATGATGGCTTGGGAGCTCTTAACCAAGCCGATTACAGATGGTGGATACGGATTTCCGGAAGAGAAGCTCTGGGTTACTGTCTACTTAAACGATGACGAGGCCGCTGATATTTGGCACAAAAAAGTAGGTGTTCCTAAGGAGCGTATTCAGCGCCGTGGCATGGCGGATAATTTCTGGTCTATGGGCGTCGCCGGTCCGTGTGGGCCATGTTCCGAGATTTACTACGACCGCGGTCCTGCATATGGACGCGAAGGCGGACCAGTTGCCGATGAAGATCGTTACCTCGAGGTCTGGAACCTTGTCTTCATGCAGAATATTCGCGCAGATGGTGGGAGCAAGGATGATTATCCAATCATCGGAGAGCTGCCCGCGAAGAATATTGATACTGGCCTAGGGTTGGAGCGGACAGCCGCGCTTTTGCAAGGCGTCGAAAATATTTATGAAATTGATACGACGATGCAGATCCTCTCGAAAGCGTCGGAGTTAGCGGGAGTCACTTACGGCAAAGATGCGAAGAGTGACGTTTCACTGCGCGTAGTAGCCGATCATGCACGAACCTCGATGATGCTGATCGGAGATGGCGTTCTTCCAGGAAATGAAGGTCGTGGCTATGTTCTGCGTCGCATGATGCGTCGCACAATCCGCAACATGCGAATTTTGGGCGCACCCGATCACAATTCCAATGAACTCCTTCAGGCAGCTATTGGGGCGATGTCTCCACAATATCCTGAGCTACTTGAGAGAAGCGCTCATATCTTGGCGGTTACGGAGGCCGAAGAAGAGTCATTCCTCTCAACGTTGAAGAGTGGAACGCAGATTTTTGATATGGCGGGCGCCGACGCGAAGAAGACTCAGAATGCAACGCTCACTGGAGACACTGTTTTTAAACTGCACGACACCTACGGATTTCCCTTCGATCTCACCCTCGAGATGGCTTCTGAATCCGGTCTTAAGGTTGATGAAGAGGGTTTCCGCCGCTTAATGAAAGAGCAGAAGGATCGTGCCAAGGCCGATGCCAAAGCAAAGAAGAGCGGGCATACTGATCTCTCGGAGTATCGCAAGATAGTTGATGCATCGGGGAAGACTGACTTTATTGGCTACCGTCATCTCGAAGGGGAGGCGAGCGTTCGCGCGATCATGGTCGACGGCGTTAGCGTCCAGGAAGTCCACGAAGGCGATGTCGAGATTATTCTTGATCGCACGCCCTTCTATGCGGAAGGGGGAGGTCAACTTTCTGACGGCGGGATCCTGACTCTCGGCAATGGCACACGTATTGAGGTCGAGGATGTGCAATCTCCTGTCCCAGGTCTCTTCGTGCACCGTGGCTTCGTGGTCTCTGGGTCACTTGCGGTAAATCAACAGCTCTTCGCTCAGATCGATCAAGGTCGTCGCAAGGCAATCTCCCGCGCTCACACCGCTACCCACATGGTGCACAAGGCATTCCGCGAAGCGCTCGGCGAGAGCGCGACCCAGGCGGGGTCAGAGAATGCACCAGGTCGCTTCCGCTTTGATTTTCCCGCCAATGGCGCCGTTCCAGTGAGTGTTCTCAATGATGTCGAAGCCCGCGTTAATTCTCTTTTGATCGAGAACCTTGAGGTCACGGCGGAGCAGATGAGTCAGGCGCAAGCAAAAGAGATCGGCGCGATGGCTCTCTTTGGAGAGAAGTACGGCGATGTCGTTCGCGTAGTAAGCGTTGGAGATTGGGCCCGCGAACTTTGCGGCGGAACTCACGTGAACTCCTCAGCGGAACTTGGCGTTGTAAAACTATTGAGTGAGTCTTCGATCGGTGCTGGCGTGCGACGTGTGGAGGCGCTCGTCGGTGCCGATGCATTCTCATATCTCGCTCGAGAACACATGCTCCTTAACTCACTGACCGAACTCATCAAGGGCGCCCGAGTAGAAGAACTTCCAGAGCGCATCTCAGATCTATTGAACAAGATGAAAGTTATCGAGCGAGAGCTGGCGGCGCTTCGCTCAGCACAAGCTCTTGCATCACTTGGCGAGATCGCTAAGGGCTTCGAAGTTATCGGAAAGTGCAATGTAGTTGTGCACCAGGTCGCAGATGGAATTGGCGGGGATGATCTGCGCGTAATGGCACTTGATCTACGCAATCGCAATCCACAATCCGTTGTAGCGCTGCTCTCTGTTGTGGAGGAGAAAGTAATTTTGGTTGTCGCCGCTGCATCAGATGCAATTGCGCTAGGCGTAAAGGCTGGGGCGCTCGTTAAGTTGGGATCAGCTATCTTGGGCGGCGGTGGTGGTGGCAAGGACGATTTCGCGCAAGGTGGCGGAAGCGATGCTGCAAAGATTCCGGCGGCGATTGCCGAGTTAAAGGCAGCGATAGGTAAGTACTAAGGATGAAGAGCGGCCGGCGTCTTGCCTTTGATTATGGCCAAGTAAGAATTGGTGTTGCAGCGAGTGATCTCTCAGGGCTTATCGCCTCTCCTATTGCCACCCTGCAGGCTGCGGATCCTAAACTCAATGAGGAACTCGCCGCCTTGCTGAACGAGTATGAGCCTATCTATCTGGTGGTGGGGGAGCCTAAGCATTTGTCTGGAAGTTCCAATCCTTCACTCGAAGCGGCGCACCAATTTGCCGATTTCTTGCGTACGCTTACTCCAGTTCCGGTCTACCTAGTTGATGAACGGATGTCGACGGTCTCGGCGGCCCGTACCTTGCGTGGTGCCGGGGTGAGCGCTAAACAGAGCAAGAACAGGATTGATGCGATGGCAGCCGTAGCGATTTTAGAGAGCGCGCTGGAGCGCGAACGAATTGCGGGCCACCTTGAATAAGCGTGCCAAGAAGAGAAATCTGATAACAACATTCATCGTTCTGGTGATGTTGTTGGCCACGCTGATCGTCCAGCGCTTGATGGTGACCAATGGACTGTCTGACTTCCCCTCTGGCACAGCTGGTCCTGAAATTAAGATCATTGTTACTAAAGGCGAAAGTGGCACCGCGATTGCCGAAGATCTGGCCTCGCAGCATGTGGTTGCCAAGGCGGCAACTCTGATCAAGAAGATGATTAAGAACAATGTGGTTGGCATCGCGCCCGGTATCCACACAATCCATACGGTGATCCCGAGCGATCAAGCGATCATCGAACTTCTCGATCAAAAGCGGATTACCGACGTAGTGTTGGTCTTACCCGCTTCGACGACAGCCGATGTTCTGGCAAAGTTGCATGGCTTGAGCTCTCTTACGCAGAACGATCAGTTATCCACCCTCACGCCCTCCTATCCCAACCCCGGAAATTCTCTTGAAGGTCAATTGGCCCCGGATCAATACTCCTTTGCCCCCGGGACCACCACGCACGACGCCCTGGTCAATATGTTGCAGACGTTTGCAAATGAGAGAGCGACGACCAAACTAGACGCAGGATTCAAGGGGTACACCCCTTATCACGTACTCACAATTGCTTCGATGATTCAGATTGAGGGTGACCTCTTGGATTATCCAAAGGTAGCCCGTGTTATCTACAACCGACTACGTCTTGGAATGCCGCTGCAATTGAATTCGACCGTCCAGTATGCGCTTAACCAGCGTGGACAAATAGGTTTAAGCACTAAAGCAACGCAAGTTGATTCTCCGTACAACACATACCTACACACTGGGTTGCCGCCCACCCCGATCTGTAACCCTTCAGTGGATGCGATCAATGCTGCTCTTAATCCAGCAGATGGTAATTGGCTCTACTTCATCACCGTCGCTCCGCACGACACCAGATTTACAAATGACTACCCAACCTTTGAAAATTGGGTCGCTCTGTATAACAAGAATGTGGCGGCCGGGGCTTTTAAGTGATCAAGGCAGCGGTCCTGGGTTCTCCAATCAGCCATAGCCTCTCTCCGGCTCTCCACAAGCGAGCCTATGAGCTCTTGGGGGTTGCGGGGAGTTACGGTGCAATTGATTTAATTCCAGAGTTAGCTGGCGACTTCTTCTCCCGCGCTCTCGAGGAAGATTGGACTGGATTCTCCTTAACGATGCCATTAAAAGAGACAATCTTCGAACTGGTCTCTTCACTTCCCTTTGAAATTGAACCGCTAGCTGCCCGCATGCGCTCGGCAAATACCCTTCTCCTTCAGGATGGTCGCTATCTCGCCTCCTCTACCGATAGAACGGGATTCATGCGACTCTTTGAAGGAGTGGCGAAGGATCGAGTCGCAATCATTGGAGGAGGCGGCACAGCCAGAGCCGCGCTAGGAGCGCTCGATGGAAGTGCCACGGAAATTGATTTTCTGTTGCGCTCTTCTCACCGACGAGATGCCCTCTCTCGAATTGCGCAGCGCTCTGCAGTTAACTTCTTTGAAATGGATCACTCCCTGCGCGGATATGACCTAGTGATCGCCACCGTTCCTAGCGGGGCAACGGATTCGATCGCCGCAGATCTGGACTTTCAGATCCCTTGCTTCTGTGAGGTCCTTTACAAGCCCTTCCCAACTCCACTGCTCGCCAAGGCGCGATCCTTGGGAGGCAGGACGTTGGATGGGATTGACCTGCTTGTCGAACAGGCGATGGATCAAGTCGCGATTTTTTCGGGTCAGGTTTTTGACTTTGGGACTATGCGCAGTGCTCTGCAAGCTGTAGGACGCGAACACCTGCGCTGAACTGTGGATGTAACAAACGCGTGCATCAGGAGATCTCTACGCTTGCGAAGATGCGGGCAGCCTTCCCACTCATTCTCGTTACTCCGTGGATCACCCACTCAGATCTTCGCTTCCGTCGAATCCCTAACCCTGCTTTATTACTGCTCTTAGCGCTGATCGAGTTGGAGAGCTTTGTCAGCCATCTTCCAATTCCGAGCAGTCGATACCTACTTGCGCTTTGGATTTTTCTGGGTGGTTGGATTACAAGGTTTTTGCTCCGTGGCGCGATCGGAATGGGAGATGTAAAACTCTTCGCACTTTCTTCCCTTCTTTGCGGTACGGTCGAGAGGGCCTTTGCAACTCTACTTCTTGCCTCGATCCTGGGGCTTATTGGTGCAACTATTGCGCGAAGGAGGGTGATTCCCTTCGCCCCGGCACTGCTCTCAGGGGCCCTCCTGGTCCTTTTCAGCGGGTAGTTCAGAGTTCAGCGCCTCGAGAGATGAGTATCTGACAGAATACGCCCATGTTGAGATGGCTTACCGCTGGAGAATCACACGGTCCCGCACTATCCGCGATTCTTGAAGGGCTCCCAGCTCATGTGGAGATCACTTCTGAGATGATCGATCGAGACCTACAACGCCGTCGTCTCGGATATGGGCGTGGGGCCAGACAGAATTTTGAGGCCGATGTCGTAACCATTCTGGGAGGTGTGCGCCATGGCGAGAGCCAAGGCGGCCCAATCTCCATTCAAGTGGGAAATTCAGAGTGGCCCAAGTGGGAGAAAGTGATGTCGGCAGACCCAGTGGATGCTGAGGAGTTGGCAGCCCTTGCTCGCAATGCTCCGCTAACCCGCCCTCGCCCCGGCCATGCAGATTTAGTAGGGATGCAGAAATACGCGTTTAACGATGCTAGACCAATTTTGGAGCGCGCGAGCGCGCGTGAAACCGCAGCGAGAGTTGCCTTAGGAGCTGTAGCCCGCGCCTTCTTAGCGCAGAGCGTAGGTATCCAGATTATGAGCCATGTGTTGAGCATCGGCGGAGCAGGAAGCGCGACTGAGTACGTACTTCCCACTATTGATGATCGCGAAAAGATTGATGCGGATCCAGTTCGCTCCCTCGATCCAGTTGCTAGCGCAGCGATGGTTGCCGAGATTGATGCAGCACATGCGGCGGGGGATACATTGGGTGGGGTTGTCGAAGTCCTCGCATTTGATTTACCACCTGGGCTAGGGTCGCATACGCATTGGGATCGCAGACTCGATGCGCGCCTTGCAGGAGCGATGATGGGAATTCAAGCCATTAAGGGCGTCGAGATTGGCGATGGCTTTACAACGGCCAAGCGTTGGGGATCTGTTGCTCATGACGAGATTGAGCGCGACGCGACAGGAAAAATAGTTCGACGTACCGATCGCGCTGGTGGCACGGAAGGCGGAATCTCGAATGGCGAAGTCTTGCGAGTCCGCGCGGCCATGAAGCCGATCTCAACCGTGCCGCGTGCTCTCGACACTATTGATGTTGCAACTGGAGAACCAGCAAAGGCCATCAACCAACGCTCTGATGTCTGCGCGGTTCCTGCGGCAGGAATAGTTGCAGAGGCGATGTGCGCACTGGTGCTGGCTGACGCCGTTCTGGAGAAGTTCGGTGGCGATAGCGTCGCTGAAACGCGACGCAACTTTCTCTCATATATCGAATCACTCGAAATTCGATAGATGCAACGCGCAATTCTCATTGGCGCTCCTGGTTCGGGTAAGAGCAGTGTAGGTAAGGCGCTCTCTCGCGAACTTTCAACAAGTTTTGCAGATACCGATGCCCTGATCGTTGAGAAGACCGGGGAATCTATTCCTGAGATCTTTGCGAAACAAGGTGAAAAGGGATTTCGGGCAATTGAGCGTGAAGTTGTTTTGCAGACTCTGGCCTCCAACATCGGAGTGATCGCTTTGGGGGGAGGCTCTGTCCTTGATCCAGATGTGCAGGCGGCAATCTCCAAGAGCACAGCCGAGGTGATCTTTTTACGAGTAGGTGTGGCTAATGTCCTTGCCAGAGTTGGTTCCAAGGGGGATCGGCCGTTAATCTCTGAGGATCCTGAAAGGCAATGGCGAGAAATTTTTGCAGCCCGCGAACCCATCTATACAAGTTTGGCGACGATCGAGGTAAGTAGCGACAACAAGAAGCCATATGAAGTTGCTCGCGAACTTATGGAGCGAATGGGGTTGGCTCATGGTTAATATTGAAGTGAGAGCCGAGATTGCATATCAGGTTGAAGTTGGTGGGGAGTGGAGAACATTCCTCGACAAAGTCCTTGGTTCACACAAGAAAGTACTCATAGTTGCTCCTGCCTATATTGTCGAGGTTGCTGCTTTGCAGAGTTTGGTAGCGGCCTCCAATATTTACCTCTTCGTTACGCCAGATGGCGAAGCCCAGAAAGAGTATGCGACTCTTGAAAGGATTTGGACTCTCCTTGGTAGCGAAGAGTTTGGAAGAACAGATGCGCTGGTAGCTATTGGCGGAGGTGCAACTACTGATTTAGGTGGGTTCGCGGCGGCCTCTTGGCTGCGCGGTATTGCGTGGTATGCAATTCCCACCACTCTGGCAGGAATGGTTGATGCATCTGTCGGTGGCAAAACAGGAATCAACACTGCAGCTGGTAAGAATTTAGTAGGAGCGTTCTATTCGCCTAGGGGAGTCTGCGCAGATATCTCATGGCTAGAGACGCTCTCTGATCGTGATTTCTCTGCTGGTCTCGCTGAAGTAATTAAGACCGGTTACATCCGTGACCCATCGATCTTAGAACTCTTGAAAGCTTCCACATCGCTCGCAGATGCACGGGCCATTGCATATGAGTTAGTAGCTAAGAGTGTGGCCGTGAAGGCAGCCGTGGTCTCCGCGGATTTCAAAGAGGGCAAGCTCCGCGAGATACTGAATTTTGGCCACACCCTCGGTCACGCGCTCGAAAAGAGTTCGCACTACTCCCTTCGCCATGGTGAAGCAGTTTCGCTGGGTTTGCACTTTGCGGCTCTCCTCAGTCAGAGCGAGTTGGGATTTTCCGAGGGGGATGTTGTGCAATTGCGGGCCCTGCTCGAGAAGTTTGGTCTTCCAACCACGGTGCGCACCGATGAGTATGAATTCGCCGACCTCCTTGCTCTGATGGTGGGGGATAAGAAGAGTCGCGATGGTCGAATTCGTTTCGTAGGACTACGGAGCCCGGGTGAGCCTGATTGGATTGAGGCCGCTACTCCTGAAATTTTGACTAGTACCTATGAGAAGATTGCGCTATGAGCAGCGCGTCAAAGATTCTCGTCCTCAATGGACCCAACTTAGACCGCCTCGACCTGAGAGATTCTGCAATTTATGGCACGATGAATTTTGCCCAACTATCAGAGTTCATTTTGCGTAATGCCTCAGAATTGGGATTGGAAGCGGAAGTTCGCCAGAGCAATTCCGAGGTCGAAATCATTACCTGGCTCCACGAAGCGGCGGATGGCCACAATCCCGTGATTCTTAACCCGGCCGCATTTACGCATTACTCCTACGCGATTCGTGATGCCGCTGCGATGCTCAAGGCTCCCCTGATAGAGGTGCATCTCAGCAATCCTTTGGCACGCGAGGAATTCCGCCATACCTCGGTTATTTCCGGTGTGGCGCAGGGCACTATCGGGGGATTTGGGCCTGATTCATACCGACTAGCTCTCTTGGCGATGAAAGAGTTGATCTAACCTTCAGGTATTCTGCCCCAATGGCTACTACAAATGACCTTAAGAATGGCATGACCCTTGAAATCGAGGCGAAGCTCTGGACCGTCGTCGAATTTCAGCATGTAAAGCCCGGCAAGGGCCCCGCATTCGTTCGCACAAAGTTGAAGTTGGTTCCTGGTGGAAAAGTTGTCGAAAGAACCTTTAACGCAGGAGTCAAGGTTGAGGTCGCGCAACTCGAGAAGCGCGATATGCAATTCCTCTATCGTGATGGCGATGGCTTCATCTTCATGGATACCCAAAATTATGACCAGATCTCTATCAGCCCAGAGGTGGTTGGAGATGCGGCCGACTACATGCTCGAGAATGTCGAGGCTGTGGTCGCTGTACACGAGGGAAATCCTCTCTACATCGAGCTTCCCGCTTCAGTTGAGCTGACTGTGACCTACACCGAACCTGGACTCCAAGGAGATCGCTCTTCTGGTGGAACCAAGCCGGCAACCGTCGAAACCGGAATCCAGATTCAAGTTCCCCTCTTTATCAAGCAAGACGAGAAGGTTCTTGTTGATACGCGCACAGGTGCATACCTGGGCCGCGCCAGCTCTTAGTCGTAATGAGTGCTCGTCGTAAGGCGCGAAAGCGCGCCCTAGATATTCTCTTTGAAGCGGATATGCGTGGGGTGAGTGCGGTAGCGCTTCTCGAGGAGCGCCCTGTCGATGAGATCTCCGAGGGTCAGTACTCCCGCCAACTGGTTCAAGGGGTCACTCTGAACCAGGCGAAGATCGATGAATTGATCCACACCTACGCCGAAGGCTGGGACATGGACCGGATGCCAACCATTGATAGAAATCTCCTCCGCATTGCTCTCTTTGAGATCCTCTGGCTCGGCGACTTGGATGACAAGATCGCAGTTTCGGAGGCCGTCGAGATCGCGCAGGAGCTATCAACCAAAGATTCCGCCGCCTATATCAATGGAATCCTAGGGCGAGTCATTCTCTTGAAGTCGGTTATCTCCCTGACCTAGCGCTACTGTTAGAATGCACCAGCGGGGTTACCGCGGATCCTTTAACTGACGTCCTGTGAGGCGGCAAAGGAGTACTTATGAGTGTTGTCTTGGAACAGAGCGAGATTGAGCGTTCGCTTAAACGCATTGCGCATGAAATCATTGAACGAAACCACGGCCTAGATTCCGTAATCCTGATGGGTATCCCAACGCGCGGTGTAACACTGGCTCAGCGAATCGGCGAGTTTTTAAAGAGCATTGAGAAACCCGTTCCTGTTGGCACGTTAGATATAACGATGTTTCGCGATGACCTGCGCTTGCGTCCACCGCGCGCCTTAGCGAAGACTGAGATCCCTGCAGAAGGTATAGAAGGCAAAGACTTAATCCTGGTCGATGATGTCCTCTTCTCGGGTCGAACCATTCGAGCAGCGCTTGATGCAATTGGAGAGTTGGGTCGTCCGCGCTCCGTTCAGCTCGCTGTTTTGATCGACCGCGGTCACCGTCAACTTCCCATTCGGGCGGACTTTGTAGGGAAGAACATTCCCACGAACGCGCGAGAAAATGTCAAGGTGCAATTACTCGAAGTCGATGGAGTCGATCAAGTCGAGGTGAGCATCTGATGAAGAGCGCACATCTCTTATCTACCCAGGAACTTACCCGAGCAGACGCTCTCGAAATACTTGACACCGCTCGCCAACTCTCCCGCGCCACCGATGGTGCAATTCGTAAACTCCCGACTCTGCGGGGACGAACTGTCGTCAACCTCTTCTTTGAGGATTCGACCCGCACTCGATTGAGCTTTGAAGCGGCCGCTAAGAGACTCTCCGCAGATGTCATCAATTTTTCGGCCAAAGGTTCAAGTGTGAGCAAGGGTGAATCACTCAAAGACACAGCTCAAACCCTGGAGGCAATGGGTGGAGAGTTAATGATTATTCGTCACTCTGCTTCTGGGGCCGCACAACGTCTTGCTGAATCCGGTTGGGTTAATTCGCATATCGTTAATGCCGGTGATGGGATGCACGAACATCCAACACAAGCCCTCTTGGATGCCTTCACAATAAGAAGCCACTTCCCGGAGTTTGATCGTGATTTCACCGGTCTTCGAATTGGAATCGTTGGTGACATTCTGCACTCCAGAGTAGCCCGCAGCAACGCCCAACTTCTGACCACGCTCGGGGCGGAAGTTGTCCTGATCGCTCCACCAACTCTCCTTCCTATTGGTGTCGAGACGTGGCCGGTCAAAGTTTCATATGAGCTTGATTCCGAAATCTCTTCACTTGATGCAATCATGGCGTTGCGCGTGCAAAGCGAGAGAATGAACGACGCGTTCTTCCCGAGCGAACGCGAATATGCACGTGAATATGGTTTAGCAGGCGCAAGATTAAAGGCGCTCAAGAAGGGCGCGATCATCATGCATCCCGGTCCAATGAATCGAGGACTTGAGATCTCGGCAGAGGGTGCCGATTCAAAACAGTCAGTCATTCTCGAACAGGTGGCAAACGGTGTCCTTGTGCGTATGGCAGTTTTGTACTTGCTGATGGGTGGGGCGCCTATCCCGACTGAAGGAGTATTGGTATGAGTAGTGCAGACTTTCTCCTTCGTAATGTTCTGACGGCAGATCACGTGCAAGTAGATATTGAGGTGATTGCAGGCACAATCTCCCGCATCGGAAGCGACTTAACCTCCGCCTTGCCGGTCATAGAAGGCCATGCGAATTTGGTTCTTCCGGGTCTGGTTGACTTGCACACCCACCTGCGCGAACCAGGAAAGGAGAGCTCTGAAACTGTCCTCTCTGGCAGCCAGGCCGCGGTCAAGGGTGGCTACCTCGCCCTCAGTGCAATGGCCAACACCTCTCCAGTAGCCGATACCGCCGGAGTTGTAGAACAGGTAGCCCGTTTGGGGCGCGATGCTGGTCTCTGTGATGTCTTCCCTATTGGAGCCGTTACTGTCGGGCTAAAGGGAGAATCGCTCGCTGAACTCGCTGCTATGGCCCACTCTGCAGCCAAGGTACGAATTTTTAGTGATGATGGAAATTGCGTGAGCGATCCTCTACTCATGCGGCGAGCTTTGGAGTACGTGAAGTCTTTTGGGGGAGTCATAGCTCAACATGCCCAAGAGCCGAAGTTGACCGCCGGTGCGCAGATGAATGAAGGCGTGATTTCTAGTCGCTTAGGGCTTAAGGGTTGGCCGGCAGTAGCCGAAGAGTCGATCATCGCGCGCGATATCCTGATGGCACATTACGTCGGCAGTCGCTTGCATATCTGTCACCTCACCACAAAGGGGGGCGTTGAACTGGTGCGTTGGGCGAAGAGTCAGGGTATGGCCGTGACCGCCGAAGTCACCCCGCACCATCTCCTCCTCACGGACGAGTTGGCAAATACTTTTGACCCGGTTTACAAGGTAAACCCTCCACTTCGCACCGAAGGAGATGTCGCTGCCCTGAGAGCGGGCTTAGCCGATGGCACCATCGATATTGTTGCGACGGATCATGCCCCGCACCCGTCTGAGGATAAGGATTGTGAGTGGAGCGCCGCAGCATTTGGCATGGTGGGGCTAGAGACAGCCCTCTCGGTAGTTGTCGAGACAATGATAGATACTGGCCTCATGGATTGGGAGAAGTTGGTCGACCGCATGGCAGTGGCCCCAGCTGGCATAGGTGGATATGAAGATCACGGAGCCATCGCCGTTGGACGTCCCGCCAATTTCATAGTCGTCAACCCCAAGGAGCGCTGGACAGTAGATCGCCACGCCCTTAAATCGAAGAGTTCCAACACCCCATTTGATGGCAGGTCCCTGCCTGCCAAGGTCGTACATGCTTTTTATCGTGGTGTCCAGGTATTGAGCGATGGTCAGCTGACAGGATCAAAATATGAGTAAGGCCTTTCTGGTTCTCGACGATGGCGCCATCTTTGAAGGTGCTAGTTGGGCTGCAACAGGGGAGACATATGGTGAGGCAGTCTTCTCAACAGGCATGACTGGTTATCAGGAGACGCTTACAGATCCTTCGTATCACAAGCAGGTCGTGATTATGACAGCGCCCCATATCGGGAATACGGGGATGAATGAGATTGATATGGAGTCCGAGAAGATCTGGGTATCCGGATTCGTTGTCCGAAATCCTTCACCACGTGTAAGTAATTGGCGGTCCCAGAGTTCGCTCGAAGACGAACTCATTAAGGCCGGGGTCGTGGGCATTCAAGGCATCGACACTCGCGCGGTTACGCGTCACCTGAGAGATCGTGGCGCGATGCGGGTGGGAATTTTCTCGGGTACAGAGCTCTCGCGCGATGAGATGGTCATCAAGGTGCGAGCGACTGCTGGAATGGCAGGAGCATTTCTCGCAAACGAAGTGACGACCTCTGCCCCGTATGTGGTTGCACCGGCCGAAGGCTTTCCCGTGAAATACCGAGTCGCTGCCATTGACCTAGGAATTAAGCGCGCGACACCACGTTCTATGGCCCTTCGCGGTATGGAGGTAACGGTCTATCCGCTTGGCACCTCTGCCGATGAGATTCTGAAAACCAATCCAGATGGTCTCTTTATTTCCAATGGTCCAGGAGATCCCGCGACCATGACACAGGTGGTCGAGCTGGTTCGCGCATTTCTAATCGAAGAGATACCCGTATTTGGCATCTGCTTCGGTCACCAAATTCTTGGGCGCGCTCTCGGTTTTGATACGTACAAATTGCCATTTGGGCATCGTGGAATCAACCAACCTGTCAAGAACTTAAAGAGTGGCAGAGTTGAAATCACTGCACACAACCATGGCTTCGCAGTCGCGGCACCTCTCGACACTAACTTTAGAACGGTCTTTGGTGCAGGTTTTGTCAGCCATATCTGCCTCAATGACGGCGTCGTTGAAGGTCTTGAACTTCTAGAACGTCCTGCATTTAGCGTGCAGTACCACCCCGAATCTGCGGCCGGTCCACACGACGCCGCCTATCTCTTTGATCATTTCGCAGAACTGATGTCTAAATTCCAAAGCGTTAAATCGCATCATGAGAAGATCAAGGTTGAAGATGCCTAGAGATACCAGTATTGAATCTGTCCTCGTTATTGGCTCGGGTCCGATTGTTATCGGCCAGGCCTGCGAATTCGACTACTCGGGGGTGCAGGCCTGCCGAGTGCTTCGCGAAGAGGGCATCAGAGTCATTCTGATCAATTCAAATCCGGCCACCATTATGACCGATCCAGAGTTTGCAGATGCTACATATATCGAGCCGATTACTCCGGAATTCATTGAGAAGATCATGGAGATAGAGCGTCCATCAGCCGTTCTCGCGACGCTTGGAGGCCAGACCGCTCTCAATGCAGCCATGGCGCTGCATGCCCGCGGATCTTTTGAGAAGTACGGTGTGAAGTTAATTGGCGCCAATGTTGAGGCTATTAAGCGCGGAGAAGACCGCGAGATCTTCAAGACCATTGTTGAAAAGGTAGGCGGGGAATCCGCCAAATCCCGGATCTGTCACTCCATGTCTGAGTGCCTCGCTGCTGCTTTAGAACTTAATTACCCTGTCGTTGTGCGACCTTCTTTCACAATGGGTGGGTTGGGTTCTGGAATCGCATTTACGCAGGGCGAGTTGGAGTTGATTGCTGGAGCAGGTCTTCGCCACAGTCCTACCAATGAGGTCTTACTCGAAGAGTCGATTTTAGGTTGGAAAGAGTTTGAGCTTGAAGTTATGCGCGACCACCTCGATAACGTGGTAATTGTCTGCAGCATCGAGAATGTTGACCCCATGGGGGTTCATACTGGTGATTCCATTACGGTAGCACCGGCGCTAACCCTCACCGATGTCGAATACCAGCGCTTACGTGACCTCTCTATCAACATCATTCGCGAAGTCGGCGTTGAAACTGGTGGCTGCAATATTCAGTTTGCCGTTAATCCTAACGATGGTCGTATCATCGTTATTGAGATGAATCCGCGGGTATCGCGATCGTCGGCATTGGCTTCGAAGGCGACTGGATTTCCTATAGCAAAGATTGCAACAAAGTTGGCAGTTGGTTACACCCTCGATGAGATCGAGAACGATGTCACAAAAAGTACACCTGCGTCATTTGAGCCAACACTGGACTACATTGTTGTCAAAGTTCCTAGATTCGCCTTTGAAAAGTTTGCAGAAGCTGACCCTCGCCTGACAACCACCATGAAGTCTGTGGGTGAAGCCATGGCTATGGGCCGCTCCTTCGCCGAGGCTTTACAGAAGGCGCTGCGTTCCCTCGAGAAGAAGGGGAGTACCTTCTCGTGGAGTACTGAGGGTGATGATCTGCAAGATCTTCTCGGAAAAATTGGAGTTCCTACCGAGTGGCGTTTACAGCAAGTGCAACGGGCGCTCTGGCTTGGTGCCACTATTGAAGAAGTGCACTCCATCTCCAAGATAGACCCATGGTTTCTGGCACAAATTCAAGGGATTAATGCTCTCGCCGATGAAATTCGCACTGCTGGCTATCTAGATGTCAGCCTCTTGCGGCGAGCTAAAGTAAATGGTTTCTCTGATGCACAGATTGCGTTGCTGCGCTCAACAACCGAAATTCAGATTCGAACGGAGCGGGCATCTGCCCATATCCACCCTGTCTTTAAGATGGTTGATACCTGCGCAGCTGAGTTCAATTCGCTTACGCCGTATTACTACTCCTCGTATGACTACGAGAGCGAAGTTCTCCCTCGCTCCAAACCGGCGGTAATCATTTTAGGAAGTGGACCCAACCGAATCGGCCAAGGTTTGGAGTTCGATTATTCATGTGTGCATGCGGCTTTTGCACTCCGCGAAGCCGGCTTTGAGACGATCATGATCAACTGCAATCCAGAGACAGTTTCAACTGATTACGACACATCCGATCGTCTCTACTTCGAGCCTCTGACTTTAGAAGATGTCCTTGAAGTTGTCGCCGCTGAAACCGCAGCAGGGCCTGTACTCGGAGTTATTGCACAACTAGGTGGGCAGACCCCGCTTGGACTAGCACGTGGGCTGCTGGAAGCCGGCGTAAATATCTTGGGTACCAGCCCACATGCGATTGATATGGCAGAAGATCGCGGTCAGTTTGGTCGGATACTTCACGAGAATGGATTGAATGCTCCGAAGTTTGGACTTGCCAGTTCTTATGAAGAGGCGGTCTCTGTAGCGGCTGAGATTTCATACCCGGTACTGGTTAGACCCTCCTTCGTTCTTGGCGGACGCGGCATGGAGATTGTTTACGACGATGAGTCTCTCAAGGGCTTTATTGAGAAGGCCACAGAGATAACTCCAAACCAACCAGTGCTTATTGACCGATTCCTCGACGATGCGATCGAGATTGATGTAGATGCTCTCTTTGACGGCAGCGAGCTCTATATGGCCGGAATCATGGAACATATCGAGGAGGCGGGAATCCACTCCGGTGATTCCGCATGTGTTCTCCCAAGCATCTCACTCAGCCATTCAAAGCTGGATGAAATTCGGATTGCAACTGAGAAGATCGCTCGCGGCGTTGATGTGCGCGGTCTTATTAATATCCAATTTGCAATCTCACGCAGCGACAACATGCTTTACGTCCTAGAGGCCAATCCACGGGCATCTCGCACCGTCCCCTTCGTCTCGAAGTCGACCGGGATCGCCTTGGCGAAGGCGGCCGCTCTCATCTCGATTGGACGAACCATCTTTGACCTGCGCGAAAGTGGGCTGCTTCCGCAGGCAGGAGATGGAGTTCCATTTGGAATGTGCGTGAAGGAGGCGGTTCTTCCTTGGAATCGTTTCAGAAGAGTGGATGGAACTGGAGTTGATTCGGTGCTCGGCCCCGAGATGCGCTCCACCGGAGAGGTAATGGGCATCGCCGCCTCCTTCGGAGAAGCCTATGCAAAGAGTCAGACGGCCGCCTTCGGTGCTCTACCTAAGAGTGGGAATGTATTTCTCTCGCTTTCCGAGCGGGACAAAGAGGCGAGTGTTGAGCCGGCTCGCCGACTTACGGAGTTGGGTTTTACCCTTTCGACGACAGTCGGAACTCATAACCTTCTGGCAAGTCATGGGGTTCCATCGACGATTGTTCGAAAGAATTCCGAGGCTGGCGATGGACTTTCTGCGGTGGATATCATCAACACTGGGCAGGTTAATCTCGTTATCAACACTCCGCTAGGTCGTGGTACTCGACACGACGGTTGGTTAATTCGCACAGCTGCCGTCCAACGTGGAATTCCAATCATAACTACGATCGCTGGTTTTAAAGCGGCTGTTGCAGGTATCTCTGATCTCAGCAATCGCGAACCCGCGGTTCGCTCTCTACAAAAGTGGCAGAATTTGGTCGGCCGTTGATCAACGCAAAGGCGCAACAGTTATCGGCCGAGATTCTCTCGAACAAGAGGGTCGGTGCCTACAACCATATGGTCTTTGCTGTGAACGACCTTGCTCACCATTGTCGCCCTGGAAATTTCGTCGCAATCTCTGTCGGGGGAGCAAACTCTTCGATGGTGCTGCGTCGTGCCTTTGCAATTTATCGCGCATCGCATCGTTCTGACGGAGTTGGTCTTCTCGAGTTGGTCGTAGCTCCTCATGGCAGTGGAAGCAAGTGGTTGGCGGCGCAAAATCCAGGAGCCTTTGTTGATCTCATCGCGCCATTGGGCACTGCTTTTGGAATTCCAACAGAGCCGATTAATGCCTTACTTGTTGGGGGTGGCTATGGCTCCGCCCCACTGTTCGCATTAGCAGAGGTCCTCAAAGCTCGTGGTTGCAGAGTTGATATGGTGCTCGGTGCTAGTGTCGCTGGAAAGATTTATGCCCCGCTCGAGGGAAAGCGTTCGGTTAACTCGTTGACGATCACCACCGAGGATGGAAGTGCGGGAGTTACGGGTCGCGTGAGTGATGTACTTCCTGAATTGATCAAAGAACACGAGACAGATGTCATCTACTCGTGTGGCCCGATGGCGATGCTGGAAGCCATTACAAAGATTTCACAGAGCCACGAGATCCTGCATCAATGTTCCGTAGAGGAGTCGATGGCGTGTGGGATCGGCGTTTGTATGACCTGCGTTCTCCCTGTTGCCGGGGATGATGGAATTATCCGTATGACCCGCACCTGTATTGAGGGTCCCGTTATGGATGGCAATAAAGTACTTTGGAGCCGCTCCCGTGAGATCCCCGAGGGAGTGTGGGGTCGATGAACCTCAACTACAGCACCTCGATAGCGGGTACATTTTTTCCAAATCCAATCTTCACCGCCTCTGGTTGTGCGGGCTCCGGTAAGGAGTTGTCACATTTCTTTCCATTAACCGAGCTGGGTGCGGTCGTAACTAAATCCATCATGATTAAGCCACGCAGTGGTCGTGCTACACCTCGCATGGCAGAGACCCCGAGCGGAATGCTCAACTCGATTGGCTTGCAGGGCCCTGGAATAGATCTCTTCCTCGAAAATGATATTCCGTGGTTGCGCGATCAAGGAGCGCGCATCATTGTAAGCATTGCCGGCGAGAGCGTAGATGACTACGCGGTTCTCTCTAGAAAACTGCGCAACGTCCCAGGTATCAGCGCAGTTGAGGTAAATATCTCTTGTCCTAATGTTGAAAATCGTGGTCAAGTCTTCGCCTGCAACCCTGAGACAGCGGCAGCCGCTATTGCCGCGGCTAGAAGAAATATTGGAGGAGAGCTGCCCATCATTGCCAAGCTCTCGCCAGATGTCACAGATATTGTGGCGATCGCAGGAAGTGTGATTGATGCGGGTGCCGACGGCTTAGCGCTCATTAACACTCTGCTTGGAATGGTTATAGATACCAACTCCATGCTTCCCAAACTCTCCCAGAAAACCGGGGGACTCTCTGGCCCTGCAATACGACCGGTGGCAGTGCGAGCTATCTACCAAGTACGGGCCGCCTACCCAAAAATTCCTATCGTGGGCATGGGGGGAGTCGCCAATGGCAGAGATGCATTCGAGTTGGTCTTGGCTGGCGCAAATGCGATTTCGATAGGAACCGCCACTTTCGGTGATCCAATGTCAGCGATCAGAATCAAGAATGAGCTCGAGGAGCTCTGTACCGCACGCGGATTCAATAATTTTTCTGATGCAATTTCTTACGCTCACAGAAGTGAAGGAGAGTAGGGGCGATGACATCACCGATAATTTTGGCTCTAGATACCGACGAGATCTCAACAGCTCAGAGTTGGATCGCCGCCACGCGAAAGAGTATCGATATATACAAAGTGGGCTTGGAATTCTTCTTGAAACATGGAACAGCTGGATTAAATGAGCTACGCGATAACAACGAGTTCCAACTCTTTCTAGATCTCAAATTGCACGACATTCCTAATACGGTGGCCGGAGCAGTATCTTCAATCAACTCTCTTGCCCCTCGCTTCTTGACAGTGCACGCCGCAGGAGGCGATGCGATGGTACGGGCTGCCGTTGCGGCCGGTCCAGATATCTCCATCACGGGCGTCACGGTACTTACCTCACTCGATGCAGATGCCTTGGCGTTGATGGGTATCCCACAGGGGCCGTTGGAGTATGCAATCTCTTTGGCCAAGGTGGCGGTGGCAAGTGGCGCACGGGCGATCGTCTGCTCACCTCTGGAGGTTGCAGCAGTTCGCCAGGCTGTAGGTTCGGAAATCGAGTTGATTACTCCGGGTGTAAGACCACTGGACTCCGAACTGGGGGACCAGAGTCGGGTTATGACACCCGATCAGGCAATTTCGGCGGGTGCAAATTTCTTAGTGATCGGTCGACCGATCTCGTCGTACTTTAAGAATTCAGCTGCCGCAATGGGCGAGCGAGCGGAAGAGATACTAGAGTCCCTCGCGTGACCAGGACCCCGCCACCCTCGCTCTCACTCGAGGAGCGACGGGCAGCGCTCGAAAAGGCGAAGGAATCCCGTCGTGTGCGGGCGGAGATCAAACGCTCCATAACTTTGGGCGAGATGACAATTTTTGATGCAATCAATGATCCCCGAGAGGCTGTCCGTCGGATGCGGGTAATAGATCTACTCTCAGCGCTACCCGGGGTTGGCAAAGCCCGCGCTACTCTCATCATGGAACGCCGCAATATCTCGCCCACTCGCAGAATCGGTGGTCTCGGCCAATTACAGCTCAAGGCGCTGGGTAAGGAGTTGAGCGTTGGCAAAGTCGACCCAACGCGCGGGAATCTAATCGTGATCTCGGGTCCAGGTGGGGTTGGAAAAAGCACCATCACCAACCAATTGCGAGGAGATCCACGCTTTTGGGTGAGCGTCTCCGCTACAACTCGCGAGCCTCGCCCAGGTGAGAGAGATGGCGTGGATTACTTCTTCTACAGCCACGAAAAATTCCAAGAGATGATTGACTCTGGGGAGTTCCTAGAATGGGCTGAATTCGCCGGCAATAGATACGGCACTCCTCGCAGCCCAGTCGACGAGTGGCGCACCCTCGGAAAGCACGTCATCCTTGAAATCGAGATTGCTGGTGCCAGGCAGGTTCGGGTGAGCGAGCCTGGAGCGACGCTGATCTTTATCTCGCCTCCTTCGTGGGACGAGCTTGTCCGTCGCCTGGCTGGTCGCGGAACGGACTCTCCTGAGCGACGTGCGGCTAGGTTGGCACTCGCAGAGCAGGAGATGGCCGCGGCGCCGGAGTTCGATGCCATTCTCGTCAATGAGAAGGTCGATGCTCTCATCGCTGAACTGGTATCCTTGGCGACTGCTTAACTGACGAATAGAGGGACACACATGTCTGCTGAACTAACCGATGGAATCACCCATCCTTCGATCGATGAACTCCTTGTAGCCGCTGGATCCAAATACAGCCTCGTGCTCTACGCCGCCAAGCGCGCTCGTCAGATTAACGCCTATTACTCTCAACTCGGTGAAGGTCTCCTTGAGTATGTTGGTCCGCTAGTCGAGACCTATGTGCACGAGAAGCCACTCTCTATCGCCCTGCGCGAGATCAATCAGGGTCTGCTCACTATTGAGAACCTAGAGCCAGTAGCTGAGGCACCAAGCGCAGAAGTTTCCGCTTAACCCCTTTTTAAAAAATGTTTCTTGGTGGACGCGAGATCGTCCTCGGCGTAGGTGGGGGTATCTCCGCTTACAAATCCTGTGAACTTCTCCGCCGGATGCAGGATCTCGGACTCCTCGTAACCGTTATTCCAACCCGCGCCAGCCTCAACTTTGTGGGTACTGCCACATGGGAAGCGCTGAGCGGTCGTTCGGTTCCCACAGATTTATGGAACCAAGTACACCAAGTTCCGCATATCTCTATCGCTAAGAAGGCTGATGCAATAGTTATTGCCCCAGCGACGGCAGATCTCATCGCTAAGGTGGCGGCAGGGTTAGCTGATGACCTGCTCACCAATCTCTTATTAGCCGCGACTTCTCCGGTCATCTTCGTTCCAGCCATGCACTCGGAGATGTGGCTCAATCCCGCGACCCAGGCCAACGTTGCAACGCTCCGCACTCGGGGATACGTGATTGTCGAACCCGGGACAGGAAAGTTAACGAGCGGTGATGTTGGGATAGGTAGATATCCCGAAGTTGAAGAGATATTGCAGCCACTGAAAGAGGCCCTTTCTCTAAACTCTGATCTCTCCGGTCGCAAGGTTTTGATTAGTGCTGGTGGGACACGCGAGGCGATCGATCCCGTTAGATTTATAGGAAATCACTCCAGCGGAAAACAGGGCTATGCCCTTGCCTTGGCGGCCCTTAAGCGTGGAGCAGATGTAACTCTTGTAGCCGCTAACTCGGCGCTGCCTGACATTGAGGGCGTGAGAACCATTCATGTCTCGAGCACCGCGGAGATGCTTGCCGCTCTCGATGCTAACTTCGACGAAGCCGACTTATTAGTCATGGCCGCTGCGATCGCTGATGCGAGGCCAGCAGTGACGAGTGCCAAGAAAATAGGGAAGGCGGAGTTGCACTCCATTGAACTTGTGCAGAATCCAGATATCACACAGTTGCTCACTCTTCGCAAGAAGCGTCAAGTGATAATTGGATTCGCCGCTCAGACCGAAGAGACCTTCGCTGATGCACTTGAGATAGCTCGCAAAAAAATGGAGCTGAAAGGCGTAGACCTCATCTACTGTAATGATGTCTCGGAAGGGGCAATCTTTGGTGCAGAGCAAACTACCGGGACCATTCTCGACCGAGCGGGTAGTCAGATCCACCTCTCTAACGTCGAGAAGATGACACTTGCCAACAATCTCTTAGATTTAGCCCTCGATAAGTTAGGTTAATCCAATGACTAAACGCCTCTTCACCTCGGAATCTGTCACCGAAGGCCATCCGGATAAGATCGCAGATCAGATTTCAGATGCCATCTTGGACTCTCTCTTATCTCAGGATGCTGCCAGTCGAGTAGCTGTAGAAACCTTGATCACTACCGGCCAAGTACATATCGCTGGCGAGGTGACTACCAAGGGCTATGCAGATGTAATGAGAATTGTCCGCGAAACCGTTTTAGAGATTGGCTACGACTCATCCGATAAGGGTTTTGATGGAAACTCTTGTGGTGTTTCGATCTCTCTGGGACAACAGTCTCCTGATA
Organism: Candidatus Nanopelagicaceae bacterium; assembly: GCA_036726125.1. Taxonomy (GTDB): domain Bacteria; phylum Actinomycetota; class Actinomycetes; order Nanopelagicales; family Nanopelagicaceae; genus PALSA-747. The sequence goes on along the minus strand of DAIMCZ010000002.1, from coordinate 33,037 downwards.
TTGCTCAAGGTGTGGACTCTGCGATCGAAAAGCGTGTTGCTTCTTCGGTAGATCCATTAGATCTGCAAGGCGCCGGAGATCAGGGCCTGATGTTCGGCTATGCCTGTGAAGATACTCCTGAACTTATGCCGCTTCCTATTGCGCTTGCACATCAACTTTCTATGCAATTGGCAAAGGTGAGAAAGTCAGGTGAGCTAAGTTATCTGCGTCCGGATGGCAAGACCCAGGTAACTATTGAATACGATGGCGATCGCGCTGTTGCGCTTAATACGATCGTGATCTCTTCGCAACACTCCAAGGATGTCGATCTCGTACACCAGCTCACCCCCGATGTAGAGCGCGCGGTGATTCAACCCATATTAAATAACCTCAATCTGGATCACTCCAATGTTCGCATTCTGATCAATCCAACGGGTCGCTTCGTAACTGGTGGTCCTATGGGCGATGCCGGCTTAACGGGTCGCAAGATCATCGTGGACTCTTATGGTGGCATGGCGCGTCACGGTGGGGGAGCATTCTCTGGAAAAGATCCTTCTAAGGTAGATCGCTCCGCGGCATACGCAATGCGTTGGGTAGCGAAGAATGTTGTTGCAGCTGGTCTGGCATCACGTTGCGAGGTCCAAGTTGCTTATGCAATTGGAAAGGCACAACCAGTCGGGCTATTTGTGGAATGTTTTGGTACCGAGAAGGTTCCAGTACTGCAAATTGAGGCCGCTATTGAAGAGGTCTTTGACTTGCGCCCTGCTGCTTTGATTCGCGATCTGCAACTTCTTCGTCCTATCTATCAGAAGACTGCAAGTTATGGTCATTTTGGTCGCGAACTTCCAGAGTTCACATGGGAGAAGAGTGATCGCGCTGTCCACCTGCAAGAGGCAGTTAAAGGTTAACGATCCGTGGCGGTAGTAAAGCCGCTGCGACTGAAGCAGGAGAGGGTCGAGAGGGCGCAACAGCGCGCAGCGACTCTTCCATTTGCGCGTGTCCTGGTCGACCATCCAGTGGTTCACCTTGAGCAGATTTATGACTATGCGATTACCGAGGATCTCAGCGAGAAAGCCGTAGTAGGTTCTCTTGTAGAAGTTGAGTTTGGACACTCCTTAACGCAAGGCATTCTGCTCGAGAGGTTGGAGGCACCAGCAAAAGCCGGCGAGATAAAAGATTTGCGGAAGGTCCTCTCAGCGCAACCGTATCTACTTCCAGATGAAATCTCACTGCTCCTGCAGGCGGCTGCCAAATATGGCGCGAAGCCGTGGGACTTCATCCGTAGCTGCATCCCTCCTTATTCAAAAATGGGGGAGCGGGAATTCCTTGCACAGAAAAGCGAAGAACCTCAGATTGCACCGGTGTCCCGGGCCATGCCTTCAGATCTACTGAGCTTTCTACGCTCGAAAGAGAAGATCCGGTGCGCGATTGAACTGCCAAACTCACGGCCCTACTGGGAGTTATGCGCGGATATTGCGTTGGAACGCCTCCGCTTTGGAACTGTCCTCATTCTTCTTCCTAACGAGAGGGAGTTACTGCTCTTGGAGCAGGAACTCTCCACTCGGGGACTAAAGACAGTTAGCGTCTTATCCACCCAAGGCAAAGCGGAGCGCTACTTCAATTTTCTAGTGTCGCGTACTCCTGCGCCGAAGATACTTCTTGGTTTGCGAAGCGCGGCACTCTTCTCTCTTCCAATAGAAGGCACAATCATTCTCATTGATGATGTAGATGAATCGCACTATGAGAGACAAGCGCCAAGTTGGAATACTCGCGAACTAGTATCTCTGCGCGAGGTATCTACCTCTGTCATCTACGCGAGCACGAGTGTGAGTTTGGAGATAGCCAAGAGAGTTTTATCTAAGGAACTTGCTTATTATAGATTTCCGGGCGCAAAGCCGATTCGAATGCACTCCGCAAGTTCAGGCGAGGAGAGCAGTTATCACGCACTCATCAGTAAGGGGCTTAAGTCCGGATCCGTCCTTATCAGTGTGGGAGCGGCGGGGTATGTAACAACCTTCTCCTGTCAGAAGTGCCGCAATATCGCGCTCTGCTCGTGCGGAGGAAAGCTGTATTTCCCGGCGCGCAACACGCATCCAATCTGTTCGACCTGTCAGAGCGAATTCATCGAGTGGAGCTGCACATGGTGTGGCGAGAGCCGACCAAGGATTGTGGCGAGCGGAGTAGGCAGGCGAGCGGAAGAATTCGGCCGCGCCTTTCCACGAACGTCGGTGATTCACTCGTCAGCGCAACACCCTGTTCCTCTTCTTCCGCCGGGAAACCATATTGTTCTCAGTACCCCTGGGGTTGAACCACGCGGGGTGTATCACGTCGCAATATTTCTGGATCTTGAAGGACGATTGCTCCGGACCACACTGCGTACAACAGAAGAACTTCGCCATCAACTTTCTCGCACTCTTTCCATGGTCGCACCCGGAGGAGATGCCTATCTTGATCTCCCACCTGCGGATGCATTCCTGCAGTCAACTTTGCGAGGCAATCCACTCCTAGCGGCGGAGAGAGAGATCGAGGAGCGGGCGACCGCTCACCTCATGCCGCAATTCAGCAATGTATTGATCTCGGGATAGCCGGTCGACCATGCACAAAAGGTTCTCTCTGATATTCCTGGCGGCACGGTGATTGGTCCATTTCAACGCAATGGACGCAAGAGCGCTCTGATAAAGGTTCCCAAGGCAGAAGAGAATGTAGTAATTGAACGTCTGCAATCGCTCAATCGACTCCAAAGTATGCGAAAAGAGGGGCTTTTGACCTATCTAATTAATCCCTATTCTTTGAATTGAGTGAGCCCCTAGTAGACTGGGCGCATGTCTATTCAGCCGATTCGTCTATTCGGCGATCCCGTTCTCACCACGCCAGCGGCTCCTGTTACGGTCTTTGATCGCGAACTTCGCAAGCTAGTTAAAGATCTCATTGACACGATGGAAGATGCTCCGGGTGCCGGGCTAGCCGCACCGCAGATTGGCGTCCCATTGCGGGTCTTCGTCTGGCACGTAGATGACGAGATTGGTCACCTGGTCAATCCAGAACTCTCCCTCAGCGAAGAGATGCAGGATGGCGAAGAGGGCTGTCTGAGTTTTCCAGATCTGCGTTACGACACGCCTCGCGCGCTACGCGTCGTCGCGCGAGGAACCAACATGCACGGAGAGCCACTGGTGGTCGAAGGCTCTGAGTATTTAGCGCGGGCGATCCAACACGAGACAGATCACCTCGATGGGATCCTTTTCATTGATCGCATGCCTAGCGATTCTAGAAAATTGGCCATGAAGGAGATTCGCGAGAGCGAATGGTTCGGCTCAGCTGTCGCTCATGGCCGAGAGCCTGTTATCAAAGTTTCACCCCACACCACTCGCGGTTTAGGAATATAGGTCCCCTTGCAAATTTCTGTAGCTTCTTCCTCCCTCATTGCCGTGCCCATCATCGAGGCAATTCTTGCCTCTGAACACACTCTCGCTTCCGTTATTTCGACACCTGACAGAAAATCGGGTCGAGGTCAGATCGAAACAGCCTCTGAACTGGCGCAGTGGAGTGAGGAGCGGGGTTATCTCGTCGCAAAACCCTTTGACACTCCCTCTCTCAACCAGCATCTGCTAGCCGCCCAACCTCAGTTAATTGTGACCGCTTCATACGGGCGAATGATTCCCGTAGAGGTACTTCATGGTCCACGCTTCGGCTGGCTCAACGTGCATTTCTCGCTCCTTCCTCGATGGAGAGGTGCTGCTCCCGTGCAATGGGCTCTCCTCGAGGGGGATGCAACGACGGGAATTTCGATATTCAAACTTGATAAGGGAATGGATACCGGACCCATCTACTTCCAAGAGGAGGTAGAAATCGGATACGGAGATACAACCACTGAACTTCTCGATCGGATGAGCCACCTCGCTGGCGCGCGAATCATGGGGGTTGTAGAAGAGATTCGCAAAGGCGTGAAGCCAAAACCGCAGCCAAATGCGGGGATCACTCTCGCTCCAAAGATCTCGAAAGAGGATGCGCGCTTAGATTGGAAACTGGGCGCTGATGCAATCCTGCGCAAGGTTCGAGCTCTTGAGGAGCGGCCTGGAACGTGGAGTACCTTCCGTGAAGAGCGCATAGCGATTCACGAAGTAAGTGAGTCACTTTTGGCAAACTCCCTGCAACGTCCGGGCGAGATCGCAGTTGTAGATGGAGCGCTTTTGATCCGCTGCCACGACAGCACGCTGCAGATCGCGGCTGTTACACCTGCAGGCAAGAAACGCATGTCCGGCTCTGACTTTGCGCGCGGTGCACGATTGTTACCCGGAGAGCTCTTTCAGTAGTGGCAAATATCGGCAAGAAGCCAAAGCCGGAGGCAGCAAGACTTCTCGTCTTTAATCTCCTGACGCAAGTTAATCGCCAAGGTGCGTATGCAAACCTCCGGCTTCCGGAGCTACTTGCTGATTCAGCGCTCGAGGAGAGGGATCGGGCCTTCGCAACCGAACTCGGCTACGGAACTCTACGTCTGCAAGGTAAGCACGATGCCCTGATCAAGAGACATATCGATAGACCTTTTGAAGAAGTTGATCCTGGAATCATTGATATTCTGCGAATGGGTCTGCATCAAGTGAAAGAGATGCGGGTTCCTGATCACGCAGCGGTCAGCGAAACTGTCGAAGTGGCTCGGGCAACTATCGGAGAGTCAAAAGCTACCTTTGTAAATGCCATC
>DAIMCZ010000002.1:24300-28262 GCA_036726125.1 Candidatus Nanopelagicaceae bacterium | reverse complement strand
CGAAGTGGCTCGGGCAACTATCGGAGAGTCAAAAGCTACCTTTGTAAATGCCATCCTGCGTCGTGCGACAAGCGACGCCACCTTCGAAAGCGATCTTGATGCGATTGCAGATCTTAAGTTGCGCTTAGCCATTAAGTATTCTCATCCTGAATGGGAAGTGGCATCCTTCTATGACCAACTGCAGAGTTGGAGCGAAGTTGAAGATCTCCTGAGGGCTAACAATGCTCCAGTTAAACCACACCTGATCGCATGGCCCGGTCGCAGCACAACCTCTGAACTCCTCGAAGAAGGGGGAGAGCCGCTGGAGTGGACGGCGCATGGCGTGCTCTCCGCGAAGATGCCTGGCGCGTATCAAGCAATCAAGGAGCGACGAGCCGGCGTACAAGATCGAGGATCGCAGCTAGTAGCGCAGATATTCCTCAACACAGCAGACCAGGGCAAAGAACTCTCTTGGCTGGATATGTGTGCCGGGCCTGGTGGTAAGGCCGCTGCACTCTTCACCGCCTTGCACGTGGATCGACCTAACGATCTTTTCACAGCGAATGAACCGAGCGAGCATCGTGCCCGACTTGTCTCTCACGTCATACCTGTAGAAAATGTAATGGCTCACCCAGGTCAAGATCTACCAGCATTGGGACGTAAGTATGACCGCATCCTTATCGATGCTCCTTGTACGGGATTGGGAGCTCTGCGTCGCCGGCCGGAAGCGAGATGGCGTCGGACCCCCCAAGATCTTAAAGAATTAGTGAAGATCCAACGCGAACTATTGGCCTCCGGGGTGGAACTTCTTGCAGACGGTGGGGTACTTGCTTACGTCACCTGTTCGCCCCACCTTCTCGAAACGAAGGCCCAAGTGTTGGAACTCTTGCATAGACACAAAGAGCTAGAACTACTCGATGTTCGAGAGTTTTTACCCCAGGGAGTGCCAGATCGGGTCCGAAATGTAGATGGAACGCTGCAGCTCTGGACGCATCGAGATGATGCTGACTCCATGTTTATGGCGCTTTTTCGGCGCAAATAGCCCATTAGATACTCTTACGCCATGGCAATTCGTATCTGTCCGAGCATATTGAATGCCGATCACTCCCGGCTCGGGGAGGAGATCGCCGCGGTTGCCACCTCTGATCTGCTGCATCTGGATGTGATGGACAATATCTTCGTTCCCAATCAAACGTTTAGCTTAGATGAGTCGCGCGAGATCATCGCATCTTCACCACTCCCGGTGGATACCCACCTCATGATCGCAGATCCCGACCTGCGAGCAGTTCATTACGCAGAAGCGGGCAGCGCCAGTGTGACTTTCCATCTGGAGGCAAGCGCGGATCCTCTGGGGACGATCACTCAGCTCCGCTCCGCCGGTGCACGAGTGGGTATCGCTATCAAGCCAAACACTCCATTCGAGAACGTTCGTGCACTGTTATCCGAGATCGACATGCTTCTCGTGATGACTGTGGAGCCCGGTTTCGGGGGACAAAAATTTATGAGCGACCAGCTGCCAAAGATTGAAGAGGCGCACCGCGCCATATCAAAGCTGACTGGACAACGTCCTTGGCTGCAAGTCGATGGTGGGATCTCCTTCGAGACCATTGCTCTGGCAGCAAGAGCAGGAGCGGACACCTTTGTCGCGGGAAGTGCAATCTATCGAGCGCAGAACCCAGCGGAAGCTATTCGTACACTACGAGAGTTAGCCGCACAGTGAGTTACGACGAGAACTTTCTCCTCAAGAGCATAGAGATCGCAGAGGCGGGAATTGGCTTGACGGCACCGAACCCCATCGTGGGGGCCGTGATCGTTGATAAATCGGGAACGGTGCTTGGTGAAGGATTCCACGCTGGTTTAAAACATGCAGAAGTGTTGGCGATGGATGCGGCAATTGCCAAAGGCCACTCCCTCCAAGGAGCGATTCTTTATTGTTCACTCGAACCTTGCAATCATTACGGGAAGAATCCGCCCTGCACAGAGGCCATCATCGCGGCGGGGATTTCGGAAGTTTTCTTTGCTCTCTCTGATCCAAATCCTCTCGCTGATGGTGGCTCCGAGAAACTTCTTGCAGCGGGAATCCGCGTTGAGGGCGATCTTCTTCAACAAGAGGCTGCCTATTCAAATAGGGCATGGTTAACAAAGATTGCATTGGGACGACCGCGGATAACGGTAAAGATCGCGCAGACAATTGATAGCAAAGTAGCTGCGGCAGATGGACGCTCGAAGTGGATTACTTCAGACGAGTCTCGGCAGCATGCGAAGGGGATCCGTGACGGCTTCGACGCCATCTGCGTGGGAACCGGGACTGCGGTGGCTGATGATCCGACACTCAGAGGGGCGACCCGAAACCCACGGCGCTTCGTAATTGGTGAACGTGAACTTTCCGCTCTCGCGCTCGACGAGCAAGAGGGTTATACCCACCTTCGAACTCACGACCTCCATGAAGTCGTCGCTACCTTGACTGGGCATAGATTCAACTCAGTTCTCATTGAAGGGGGTCCATCCCTCTCTTCTGCATTCTTACGCGAAGGCTTGGTAGATGAGATTCATCTGTATATGGCTCCATCGATCATGGGTGCTGGAAAATCGGCCGTACATATCCCTGAATTCACGGATTTCTCCCAGCAACTACACTATGAGTTATCGGCACTTTCCATTGTTTCTGGCGATATCTTCGCTACCTATATTAAAGAGGATTACGCATAGTGTTTACGGGTCTCATTGAAGCGATCGGAGAGGTGAGTCGCGTCGACCATACTCGTGACGCTCTGACGTTGACCATTAGGACTCCTCAAGGTTATGGCCCATTTACCCATGGTGAGTCGATCTCGGTGGATGGGGTCTGTCTCTCTGTTATCGCTTCAACTGAAACTTCATTTTCTGTAGATGTCATGCGCGAGACCCTCCAAGTGACCTCTCTCAAAAACGTTGCTCTAGGGCGACGTGTTAATTTAGAGCGCGCCATGATTGCCGGTGGTCGCATGGGCGGTCATTACGTGCAGGGCCATGTAGATGCAGTTGGCAAAGTTGAGAAGCGCGTTGCCGGAGATAAATGGGAGTACTTCACTTTTTCCATCCCAAAAGAATTCACTCGATATATTGTCAAGCGCGGTTCCATTGCAATCCAGGGCGTTTCACTTACAGTTGTTGATGTCTCCAAGAAGCACCTGGTTGTTTCATTGATTCCAGAAACTCTGCGCGCAACGAATCTCTCTGCACTACAAATAGGCGATGAAGTGAATTTTGAGGTCGATATTTTGGCTAAGTACATAGAGAAAGCGCTTGGAAAAGCTAAGTGACATTAGAGAAGGCGTTAGAAGAGCTCCGACAGGGGAGATTTCTTCTTGTAACAGATGATCCCGGTCGTGAGAACGAAGGGGATCTCATTCTGGCCGCGGAATTTGCTACGCCAGAGAGAGTCGGCTTTATGGTTCGCCATACCTCCGGAATTATCTGCGTGGCAATCACTCCCGAAGCTGCAGATAAATTCGATCTGCCTCCCATGGTCCTACGCAATGAAGATCATAAGGAGACGGCTTTTACAGTCTCAGTGGACAAGAGAATCGGAAGCACCACAGGAATCTCTCCAGCAGAGAGAGCTGCAACCATCGTGGCGCTATCTGATGGGGAAAGTTCTCCATCCACATTTACCAGGCCGGGACATGTCTTCCCTCTACGTGCGCATCCCCTCGGCCTTGCGGGTCGCCAAGGGCACACCGAGGCTGCGATTGACTTGATGCGTATGGCGGGGTTGCGTCCAGCTGGGGTCCTAAGTGAGATTGTGGGGGAGCAGGGCGAGATCCTTAAGGGAGATGCCCTGCAAGAGTTCGCTTCGAAATTCGAAATAACGCGGATCTCCATCGCCGAGATAATTGCAGAGATGCATGAACTTCCCATCATGCAACGGGATGTCCATCCTCTGGCAAGCGCACTGCTCCCTCGAAATGGTCATGACTGGCAGATCCATATCTATCGCGGTT
>DAIMCZ010000002.1:6787-24200 GCA_036726125.1 Candidatus Nanopelagicaceae bacterium | reverse complement strand
AGCGCACTGCTCCCTCGAAATGGTCATGACTGGCAGATCCATATCTATCGCGGTTCGCAAGGTGAGAGTCATATTGCAATGGTCTTGGGCGAGGTGCAAGATCCAACGTTGCTCCGAATCCACTCCGAATGTCGAACGGGAGATGTCTTCCACTCAGCACGTTGTGACTGCGGCGCACAATTGCATGAAGCGATGCGCCGAATAGAGGGCGAAGGAAGTGGGATCGTCGTCTATTTGGATGGTCACGAAGGTCGAGGCATAGGCCTCGTAAATAAGATCAAGGCCTACGCCCTGCAAGATCAAGGATTCGACACGGTAACTGCTAATGAGGCACTGGGTCTTCCAGTAGATGCTAGACAGTGGGAAGACTCCATCGAAATCTTGCGCGATCTTGAGGTAAACAGCGTTCGCCTAATGTCTCATAATCCCCTTAAGGAGGCAGCCTTGGCCTCGGCGGGCTTCCAAGTAGTTATTGAAGCTACTGAAACCCACCTCACGGCCGAGAATCGTGATTATCTGAGCACCAAGCGATCGCAATTAGGACATGATTTAACGATTTAGTCGGCGTGTAAACTGCCATCTCACATCTTTAAGACCAACAGGGGAGCATCTATGAGCGGGGCAGGCACACCGGCTGAGGAGCTATCTCGCACCTTAAATGCGCATTCAGCGGCGGGCAAGAAGATAGCGATCGTCGCGGCCAGTTGGCATGCAGAAATCGTTGAGGCAATGGTCGAACGTGCGGTCTCCGAGTTAGAGCGGGTCGGTACGTCTCAGATTGCGATTTATCGAGTCCCAGGCTCCTTTGAAATTCCCGTGATGGTTGCAAACCTCGTTGAGAAATTCGATGGGTTCATCACTCTGGGACTTGTCTTGCGCGGTGAGACCGCTCATTTTGAGTACGTCTGCTCGGGAGTTACACAGGGCATCGTTGAGATTTCACTCGCCTCCAAGAAGCCAATCGCATTCGGCGTGTTGATGTGTGAAACGCTGGAGCAGGCTATCAATCGGAGCGGAGTTGCTGGTTCCGCTGAAGACAAGGGCCTCGAATGCGCTCAAGCGGTAATTGCCACCTTAATTGCAATCGACTCAACTAAAGTTGGCGCATGAAGAATTTTGACGACCTCTGGGCGGAGCTCAAGGAGAAGGCCGTTGCAAGACCAGAGGGTTCTTCGACCGTCGCTGCTCTGGACTCAGGAATTCACGCCATGGGCAAGAAAGTCATTGAAGAGGCTGGAGAGGTCTGGCTCGCTGCAGAACATGAGAGTGACGAAGCCTTGGCGTTAGAGATTTCGCAGCTCCTCTTTCGTCTGCAGATAGTGATGTTGGCTCGTGGTATTTCGCCAGAAGATGTCTACAAAGTCCTGTAGCAGAGTTAGAGGAGCTTTCTGATGTTAAAAGTAGCGATCCCCAATAAGGGCTCTCTCTCGGATTCTGCAATTGCGATGCTTAAAGAGGCTGGATATCGGCAACGAACGGATCCGCGCGATCTGACATTGATTGATCCAGAGAATGAGATCGAGTTTTATTACCTTAGACCTCGCGACATTGCGCTCTACGTGGCGAGCGGTGAGCTCGAGGTAGGGATAACAGGTCGGGATCTCTTGATTGATAGCGGCGCAGAGGCGCAAGAGGTATTGGCTCTAGATTTTGGGAAGAGCACCTTCCGTTTTGCCGCTCCGATTGGTCAGTCAATAAGCGTGCATGAGTTGACCGGGAAGCGGATTGCAACCGCCTATCCAGGTCTCGTTGAAAAGCATTTCGCGAAGTTAAATGTTGCCGTCAAGGTTGTGCGCCTAGATGGAGCAGTCGAAAGCTCTATCCGTCTCGGTGTCGCAGATGCAATTGCCGATGTTGTATCTACCGGCGGAACGTTGCGCCAAGCGGGACTCGCGATCTTTGGCGAGCCAATTCTGCAGAGCGAAGCGATTCTGATTGAACGACCTTCGACGACTCGCTCCATCGAGGTGGAGACGCTTCTAAGAAGGTTGCAAGGCGTAGTAATCGCCCGACAATATGTCCTGGTTGATTACGATGTGAAATCAGAGTATCTCGAAGCGGCATGTGCGTTGACTCCAGGAATTGAGTCGCCCACGATCTCACCTTTGCAGCGGAGCGATTGGAATGCAGTTCGGGCTATGGTCAAGCGCAGCGAGATCAACCGCATCATGGATGACCTCTGGAAGGTCGGTGCACGAGGAATTCTCGTCACAGATATCCACGCCTGCCGCTTATAAGGAATCTGTTGCGTTCTGCGCTGCAGCAATTCCCATAAGTTCTAAAACACCGGTGAGATCTCCATCTGAGATTGCAGCCTGAGCGGCTGCGACCACTACTGGTTTCGCATTGAAAGCGATGCTCAGCCCGGCGATCTCCATCATTCCTAAATCATTTGCTCCATCTCCAATGGCGACCGTCTGAGTCAAAGGAATGTTCAGTTCGGTAGCGAGGGAGCGCAGGTATTCTGCCTTCGCGCCCCGATCAATCACATCTCCAACTGTTCGGCCGGTTAAGAGACCATCTGAAATCTCAAGTGTATTTGCTCTGAAGAAGTCGACTCCGACAGCATCCAAGATTGGCGCGATGATGTTCTCAAAGCCTCCGGAGACGACCGCAACTTTGTATCCATTGAGATGCAGGACATCAACCATGTTTTGTGCGCCTTTGGAGAGTGAGATCTCTCCGCGGACTTGATCAAAAATCGTCACGGGCAAGCCTTCTAAAAGCGCCACGCGCTCTTTCAATGAAGCCTTGAAGTCCAACTCACCGCGCATCGAGCGTTCCGTGATGGTTGCTACCTCTTCGCCCACACCTGCATGGAGAGCCAACAAGTCGATCACCTCTTGCTGGATAAAGGTGGAATCCATATCTAGGACAACAAGACCTTTAACCGCCATTGATTACTTCTCGTTCTCTTCCGAGTAGTCAATGGCGACGTCAATTCCTGAGGCGAGAGAGAAGGCGTTGATGTCCTCTTCTATAGCAAGTACATGAGCCGGGTCACATGCAATCAAAAAGCCCAAAATTAGGCGCCCACGTAGGGCGATCTTCTGAACCTCTCTGATCTCCAGCGTGAAGGGCTCTAGAACTGCGCGGAGAGAATCCTCGACCCCTGGCTGATCCGCGGCGGAGAGAAGGATTAAAGCAGTAAAGTCATATTGTCGGGTAGCCATGAAGCGAAGATTAGCCTGTAAGGCCCTGCGGAACGGTATCTTTCACCCTTGTGAGCCTCGTACTGGAATTTAGCGCTGTCTCGGTAGTACGAGAAGGAAGAACAATCCTTGGACCCATTGAGTGGTCGGTCTCTACGGGGGAGCGGTGGGTCGTTCTAGGTCCAAATGGAGCGGGCAAGAGCACCCTCTTCTCACTGGCTGGATCACTTATTCATCCCACCTCTGGCACCGTCTCTATTTTGGGATCACGCCTTGGCGCCACGGATGTCTTTGAGTTACGTCCAAGAATCGGGATTACTTCAAGTGCTGTAGTTGAGATGATTCCATTTGATGAGAGCGTGATGAATGTAGTGATGACCTCTGCATATGCGGTCGTCGGACGCTGGCAAGAGAGTTACGACTTGTGGGATGAATCCAGAGCGATGAGCCTGCTTACGATCTTAGGTGTGCGTGACTTGCGAGAGCGTAGCTTTGGCACTCTGAGCGAGGGTGAGAAGAAGCGCACTCTTATAGCCCGTGCACTCATGCCTAACCCTGAGATTTTGCTTCTCGATGAGCCGGCCGCTGGCCTAGATCTCGGTGGTCGCGAAGATCTTTTGCAACGATTAAATGGTCTGGCCTCTGATCCGACTAGCCCAAGCACCATTATCGTGACGCACCACGTCGAGGAGATCCCGCGCGGAACTACGCACTGCCTGCTCTTGAAGGATGGCGTTGCCGTCGCACAGGGAGAATTGCGCGATGTACTCACTTCGGAGAATCTCTCTCAGGCGTACGAGATAGCAGTTGCAGTGCAAGAAGAGGGCGGTCGATTCTTCGCTCGCGCCAAGGATAGATAGGGGAGCAGATGTTTCACTTTACATTTCTACAAGCGGCGGTGACAGGCCTCGTTCAGGGGATTACGGAGCTCTTCCCGGTTTCTAGTTTGGGTCACTCTGTCTTAGTGCCTGCATGGCTTGGCGGTTCGTGGCGCGCATTCTCCGATACCCCTCAATACCTACTCGTTGCGGTGGCCCTCCACCTCGCTAGCGCGGTCGCTCTCTTTATCGTTTTTGCACCTCGGTGGATTGCGATTCTTAAGTCTCTCTTCACATGGAAGAAGGGGAGTTCTGCTTTCAAACTCTTCTGGCTCCTCGTTCTTGGAACCATTCCTGTCGCTCTCGTCGGTTTCGCATTTAACAATTTCTTCCAGCGTAACTTTCAGAAGCCTCTGAGTTCTGCCATCTTTCTAACAGTGAACGGTTTGGTCCTCTTTGGCGCAGAGCGGTTAACATCTCGTCGCCATGCTCATTCGGTGCCAGCCGATCAGAACCTCGCGATTGTCGAAAGAGTCTCAGCTGGGCAAGCCGTCGTCATTGGTGTCGGGCAGAGCGCCGCACTCTTCGCGGGCATCAGTCGTTTTGGCGTGACCATCTCATTTGGAATGCTACGTGGACTCTCACGATCGGTTGCCGCCGACTTCGCTTTTCTGCTCTCCTTCCCAGTCATTCTCGGTGCCTCCATCGTGAAGCTACCTAAGCTGGGTCATGGCGCACTTGCTGGCTCGTATGGCGCCCTAACCTTTGCAGCGGGCGTGGCCTTTGTAGCTACGATCTTTAGCGTCAAGGTTCTAACGCGTTGGTTTAAGAACAACTCCCTACGTCCCTTTGCGGCATATTGCCTGGTCGTTGGCGTGATCTCCATCGTGAGATTCGGTTTCTTTAACTAATGTTCGTTGGCCTCGGCACCGTAATAAATATTGGGACTATCGTCCTTGGTTCAGCATTAGGCATACTGGGCGGCGCGCGCTTCCCTGACAGATTACGCACGCTCATCACAGATGTACTCGGATGCGTAACTCTCATCAACGCAGCAGACAATCTGCGAAGTGTGTGGTCCCACTCTTTTGTATCAGCAGTTCCGAAAGGGTGGACAACTTTGGGAACGCTCGCCGCCCTTATATTGGGTGGGGTCCTCGGCTACTTGTTGCGCATCGAAGGTCGTTTAGAACTCTTTGGATTGAGCATCAAGTCTCGCTTCGGTGCCCGCGATAAAGGTTCTTTCCTAGAAGGCTTTATGGCTGCTTCACTATTGTTCGCAATAGGACCCTTAGCCATTTTGGGAAGCATCAGCGATGGAATGCACACGGGTATCCAACAACTCGTCCTTAAGAGCACCCTCGATGGCTTTGCTGCGATGGCCTTTGCGACCACTTTCGGATGGGGAGTCGCATTCTCTGCGGCACCCGTTGCGATCTATCAATTCTCATGGACCGCTATCGGTTTCTTCCTCGGAGATATTCTCACACCGTATCAGGTGCAATCGCTTACGGCGGTAGGGGGAGTCATGCTCTTCGGAATTGGATTGCGCTTACTTAATATCAAGTTCATAGCGATCGGAGATCTACTTCCGGCCCTGATCTTTGCGCCGCTAGTCGCTCTAGCGGCGCATCAATTCATTTAGACCTCTAGAAGGTCGATGCGTCAATCACGAAGCGGTATTTCACATCACTTGCAACAGTTCGATCGTAAGCCTCGTTGATGTAGTCAGCCTTAATAACTTCGACGTCACTCACAATATTGTGCTCGGCACAAAAATCGAGCATCTCCTGTGTTTGAGGGATTCCACCGATCATGGAGCCAGTAAGGGAACGTCGCAAACGCAACAGGTTGAAGGCGCTAACTGCATAAGGCTTCCCTGGCAGACCGATGACGACCACAGTGCCGTCCATCTTCAAGAGATTGAGATAGAGATTGATGTCCAGTTCCGCTGAAACAGTATTGAGAATCAGATCAAAGCTTTCAGCAAGCGGTGCGAAGACTGCAGGATCCTTAGTAACTACGAAATGCGTAGCTCCCATGCGCTTTGCATCAGCTTCTTTCTCCGCTGAGTGGGAGAAGACCGTGACTTCTGCGCCCATAGCGGCCGCAAACTTGACGCCCATGTGTCCAAGTCCACCCAGGCCGACAATTCCTACCTTCTTGCCTGGACCTGCCTTCCAGTGGCGCAAAGGCGAGAAGAGGGTGATTCCAGCACAGAGGAGCGGAGCCACGCCAGACATCTCAAGTCTGGCTGGGACCTTTAGTGCGTAATTTTGATCAATGACAAACTTGTTAGAATATCCGCCCAGAGCAGGTGTCACTCCATCGCGCTCTAGCCCGTTATAGGTACCAGTCATGCCCTTTAGGCAGTACTGCTGTTGCCCCGCTTGGCAATTCTCACAGGTTCCGCAGGAATCGATGAAGACACCGACGCCAACTCGATCCCCGACGGCAAATTTTGTTACACCGGGACCAACTTCTGTGACGATTCCAACGATCTCATGTCCGGGAACCAAAGGCACAATGACATCGCCCCACTCGCCGCGGGCGGTATGGATATCGGAGTGGCAGATGCCGGCATAGGTGATATCAAATGCGACATCAGTGTCGCGAAGTGCGCGACGATTGAAGGTATAAGGGGCGAGAGGTGTATTGACCTCATAAGCAGCATATCCGCGAGTTTCCATGGCGGGAAGGTACCGTACTTACCTTTGCAGTGCTCTCTAGAGAAGTTCTGTAATGCGTGTCCGAGAAGGGAGTTGAACCCTCAAGCCCTTGCGGGCACTAACACCTCAAGCTAGCGCGTCTGCCAATTCCGCCACCCGGACAGGTGCAGCCTGTGAGCCATAGCCCCGACTGAGTGAGCAATGATACCAAGACAATCTTGGTCAAGTTGCCAGCCCTGGGGCAGAATAGAGAGATGGACAACACAGAGCTCACGGCATTAGAGGACGACTGCATTCAGATCTTGCAGGAACTCATCCGCATTCCTAGCGTCAATTACGGTGAAGGAAAAGGGGATGAGGAGGCTGTCGCCCGATATGTGGTGGCCAAACTCGCTGAAGTAGGTATCGAATCCGAACTTATTGAAACGGGGCCTAAGAGATTCAATGTTGTTGCAAGGATCCCAGGTAGAGATACTTCTCGCCCCGGCCTGGTCGTGCATGGTCACCTCGATGTGGTCCCAGCCAATGCGGCCGATTGGAGTTTCGATCCATTCTGCGGTGATATCAAGGATGGCTACGTACTCGGACGTGGTGCAGTCGATATGAAAGATGGCGATGCCATGTTCCTATCGATCGTCCGCTCTTGGGCGCGCAGTGGTTATGTTCCTCCCCGCAATATCCTCTTGGTCTTCTTCGCCGACGAGGAGGCTGGTAGCACCTTCGGGTCACATTGGATGGTTGACAATCGACCAGAGATTTTTGAGGGATATTCAGAAGCGATCTCTGAGGTCGGTGGATTTTCGGTCACGATAACCGGTGGCCATCGCCTCTACTTTATTGAGACGGCTGAAAAGGGCATCCAGTGGATGGAGATAACAGCACGTGGTACCGCAGGGCACGGTTCATTCATCAACGCGGATAACGCCGTCACAAAACTTTCTCGGGTTATCTCACGCATTGGTTCACATGTCTGGCCACAACGTGAGACCGCTACTGGGGCTAAGTTCTTTGGGAAGATTGCAGAACTTACTGGAGAAGAGTACGACCCCGCTCGCGCGACTGACCTACTCAAACATATAGGCGGGGCAGCTCGCATGATGGGCGCCACTACACAGAACACAGCGAATCCATCTATGTTGAACGCGGGTTATAAGGCAAACGTGATTCCAGGTTCTGCTAGCGCAGTTGTCGATGGGCGCTTCCTGCCAGGTTTTGAACATGAACTAGAAGAGACGATGCGTCAATTGGTCGGCGAAGACGCCGAAATTTCGGTGCAAGTGCGCGACAAGGCCCTCGAAGTGGATTTCTCTGGTCCACTAGTTGAGGCCATGAGTGCAGCGATCCTCTCGCAAGACCCAGAAGGAATTCCGGTCCCGTACTTGATGAGCGGCGGCACAGATAACAAGGCCCTCAGTGACCTTGGAATTGTTGGCTACGGCTTCTCTCCTCTACGCCTTCCCTCAGATCTAGATTTCTTCGCGCTCTTCCATGGCGTTGACGAGAGAGTGCCAGTGGAAGGACTCAAGTTCGGCGTTCGAGCTCTCGCACACTTCCTTGATAACTGCTAATTAGTTGACGCGGGGAGCCGATACCTCATCCAGAGCCTCACGCACGGGATCGGGAATCTCTATCTCCTCGACCGAGAGGGCACCGCGTAACTGCGCACCTGTGCGAGCACCGACGATTGCACTTGCAACACCGGGTTGATCGCGCACCCAACTCAACGCAACTTCCGTCGGTGAATAGCCGAGGCCTTCAGCGGCTACGCAGACCGCATCAACTATCGCCCGAGAGCGATTATCCAGATACGGGGCGATGAATGCAGAGAAGTGGGGGCTGGCACCGCGTGAATCAGATGGAGTGCCCGATCGATACTTGCCGGTTAGCACTCCACGCCCCAAAGGTGACCAAGCTATGAATCCCACTCCCACCTCTTTTGTGGCGGGCAATAACTCTGATTCGGCAGCGCGATTAAGGAGGGAGTACTCAGATTGGGTTGAACTTAGTGCAACTTTTCCAAAGAAGGGATTTTGAATGGTTGCCGCGCGAGCCAACTGCCACGAAGCAAAATTGGATACTCCGACATATCTCACCCGACCGCTGGCAACTGCGAAATCAAGAGCTGAGAGCACCTCTTCAAGGGGAGTTGCTGGATCCCATTGATGGATCTGCCAAAGGTCCACATACTCAACCCCTAACCGATCGAGGGAAGCATCAAGGTCGTTGAGAAGAGATGAGCGCGAATTGTTGATGGCTCTCTCTCCTGACTTAAAAGAAATTCCAGCTTTTGTCGCAATTGTTATCTCATGGCGATCGACGAGGGTTCCCAAGAAGCCACCGATAACGCGCTCTGAATCTCCGTCGCCATAGACCGCAGCAGTATCGATAAAACTACCGCCGGCATCGAGGTAGGTGCGCAGTTGGTTGGCCGCCTCGTGTTCGTCTGTATCCCGACCCCACGTCATAGTGCCTAATCCGATTCGTGAGAGTTGTAGGCCAGTTCTACCTAGAGTGCGCATCTCCATGAGGTGACCCTAGCAACCCTGCGACAGAAATCTCGGTAATCTACGATCATGGCAAAGGTTGCGGGGTGTGAGGTAATTCTGGTGCGCCACGCCCATTCCACCGCCAACCTCAAGGGAATTCTGGCGGGACGCGATAACCGAGTCGCCCTCTCTCCTAGAGGTAAGCAAGAGGCAGAAGAGCTCGCCGAGTATCTCGATCTATTCGAGTTTGATGGCATCTTCAGTTCACCGCTTCGCCGGTGCCGCGAGACGATTGCACCCTTCTTAGAACGGCGCGGCACAAAGGCGCTCTATCTTGATGGCTTGCTAGAGATGGAGTACGGAGATTGGTCTGGTAAGCCTCTTGCATCGCTAGCGAAAGAGGAGCTTTGGAAATCTATCCAGGCCCGTCCAAGCACTGTGCGATTTCCGCGCGGGGAGAGCTTTTCGGAGATGTCTCTACGAGCCAATCAGACCGTACTGGATCGGGCACAAGGGAAGAAGAGGATCCTCGTCGTCTCACATGGCGATGTCATCAAATCGATGGTCGCCTTTCACCTGGGACTCTCTCTCGATCAGTTCCAACGGATCTCTATAGATCCGGCTTCGGCGACAACCATTCGCCTACCTAGCTCACAGGTTGTTTCAGTCAATGTCACCTCGCACTTATCCAAGCCGCAACACGGGAAGATGGTTCGACGCGATAAATTTTCTCTAGGCGGAGGTCAAGGTCGGATATGAGCAGAATTATTTACAGACACGAGAACGTCACGCGCTGCATTGTTGGCACGGTGGGTTTACCAGGTGAGAGGCAGTTCTTCCTTCAAGTGATCTCTGATCAGGAGAGAACCTGCATCGCGATTGAGAAGAGTCAGGCCGCCGCTTTATCAGAACGCTTAAGGGTCATGATGCGCGAATTGCGCCGCAATCAATTAGCCAGCCTTGATGAGCTAAACATCGTTAGCGAACGTGATGACACTGCGCTTGAGTTTCCCATCACTGAGGATTTTCGCGCTGGCGTTATAGGGATTAGTTGGGAGCAGGAGACTCAGCGCATCCTGGTTGAAGCTCAAGCGATTGGCGATGAGAGCCTTACCGAACTTCTCGATGATGATGAAGCGCTCTTGATTGAAGATGCTCCAGACCTTCTCTCCTTTAAACTGCGGATTCATCAAGCGCGGGCATTCTGTGATCGCACGGATGCCGTTGTCGCAGCGGGTCGGCAACCTTGTCCATTCTGCGGTCTACCCATTGATCCCTCCGCGCACCTCTGTCCTCGTGCGAATGGTTATCGTCGTTGACCCCAGCCCAGGAAATTATTGTTCATGGCGAGATGAGGGTCGAAGGTCGCTTCGTTGACGCTTCAAATGCCACTCTCTTTGCGCAGTGTGTTGTGGGCGAAGAAGAGGTTGCGGTCATTTACAAGCCAATAGCCGGAGAGCGACCTTTGTGGGACTTTCCTGATGGAAATCTGGCGAATCGTGAACTCGCGAGCTATCTCCTCTCGGAGTCTCTAGGACTGCATGTCGTTCCCTTCACGATTTTGCGAGAAGGACCCTTCGGTCTTGGAATGGTGCAAGAGTGGATCGAGATAGATGAAGAGTTGGATATCGTTGAATTGGCGCAAGGGCCCTCGGAGCGAATTCGAGATATGGCTCTCTTTGACGCAATCATTAACAATACCGATCGCAAATTTGGACATATCTTGCCGACGATTTCAGGGGAGATTTACGGTTGCGATCACGGCGTGACATTTCACGAAGATCCCAAATTGCGCACCGTGCTCTGGCAGTTCGCCTCCCTCGAATTCAGTGACCGGGAGATCGCCCTCTTGGAGCGCGCCAAGATGGTCTCACCCGAATTGCTTGCCGAGCTCATCACTCCAGCCGAATTACTAGCTCTCCTCGCGAGAATTGATGACCTGCTTCTGCGGGGTCGTTTTCCCGAACCAAGTGAGGATTGGCCAGCCGTCCCGTGGCCGCCTTTTTAGATAGCCTTAGAGCCTATGGAGATGTTAAATAACCCTTGGCCCAATCCCGCACTCCCATCTTTAGATGTAGCAGTGCCTGCTTTAAATCTCGTGAGCACAAGTGGAGCATTTTCGATGGAGCCGGGCTCGATCCAACGGATGTATATCTGTGGCATTACTCCCTATGACGCGACCCACCTTGGCCATGCTGCCACGTATCTCACCTTCGATCTCATTAATCGCTACCAGCGCCTTGGTGGTGGTGAGATGAAGTTTGTTGAAAACATTACAGATATAGATGAGCCGCTCCTCGAAAGAGCAGCGCGGGACTCGACGGATTGGCAGAGCTTGGCACAGCGCGAAACAGATCTCTTTGCCGCAGATATGGCAGCGCTACGGATCTTCGCACCCGAGTGGTTTGTTCCAGCAACTCAGACCATGGACCTTGTCGCCCTAGCGATTACAAGGATGCAAGAGAATGGGTATGTCTACAAAGTTGATAACGATCTTTACTTTCGGGTGAGTGATTTTCTCGAGGAGTTGCCTTACCCTCTTGAAGAGTGTCTTGCGATCTTTGCAGAGCGCGGGGGAGATCCAGATCGAGTTGGCAAAGAACACCCCCTCGACCCTGTCCTCTGGATAGCCAACCGCGATAACGAACCTGGATGGGAGTCCGTTCACGGATTTGGTCGTCCCGGTTGGCATATTGAGTGCGCGGTTATCAGCTTGCGTTATCTCGTAGGTGAGGATTTCTGTGCTGGCGTCGCAGACCGTGCAACCCTGATAGATCTCCAAGGTGGAGGCCGCGATCTGATCTTCCCTCATCACTACATGTCGGCGGTCCAAGTAAAAGCCATCACCGGACAGGAGTTCGCTCGCGGCTACGTGCATACCGGCTTTATCGGACTCGATGGCGAGAAGATGAGTAAGAGCAAGGGGAACTTGGTCTTCGTCTCAAAGCTTCTGGAGGCAGGAATCGATCCAGTCGTTATTCGCTTCGCTCTCCTCACTGATCACTACTCGCAAGATCGCATGTGGAGTGATAAGCGCTTGCAGATTGCTACCGAAGAGGTCGCGCGAATTCGGGCGGCACTTTCAAGGAATGAAGTCGCCCCTACTACGCAGGTTGTGACGACCATAGTGGAGGCCTTGGGTCGCAACCTCGATACCCCGGCCGCCTTGCAGGCATTAGCCGACTGGGTAGAGGCCACCCAATCTGGAATGACAGGTGGATCCTCGGGGGAGATAGCCCGCGCTCTCGATAGCGTTCTCGGTCTAGCCTTCTAGGCTAAACTCGCCCCCTTATGAAGCAAATCTCCCTACTTCGGGCTGCTCTCGCTGAGCGCACCGTGATCGCCGACGGCGCGATGGGGACGATGTTGCAGGCTGCCAATCCGACTCTTGAGGATTTTCAGGGGTTGGAAGGGTGCAACGAGATTCTTAATATTTCTCGTCCGGATATCGTCAAGGCAGTCCACCGGGAGTACCTCGATGTTGGTGTAGATGCCATCGAAACCAATACCTTCGGAGCGAACTTCGCTAATCTGGCCGAATACGGCATCGAGGATCGAATTTACGAGTTGGCTATCGCGGGGGCAAAATTGGCCCGAGAGGTGGCTGATGAATACAGCACTCCCACCAAGCCACGCTTCGTCCTAGGATCACTCGGCCCCGGCACGAAGTTACCTACTTTGGGTCACACGACTTATAGGAAGTTGAAAGAGGCTTACACCCTCGCATCCCAAGGACTCATCGATGGGGGAGCCGATGCGCTTCTAGTCGAGACAACTCAGGACCTCCTTCAGGCCAAGGCGGCTGTGAACGGGGCGCGATCGGCGATCGATGGCTCCGAAAGAGATATTGTCCTGATTGTTCAAGTAACCGTTGAAACGACCGGCACCATGCTCCTCGGTTCTGAGATCGGAGCAGCGCTTAACGCTCTAGAGCCACTTGGCGTCGATGTCATCGGTCTTAACTGCGCGACAGGACCAGCGGAAATGAGCGAGCACCTGCGCGCGCTCTCCCAGGGATCCCAAACCCAAATCTCTGTCATGCCGAACGCTGGCTTACCGATTCTTGGAAATGATGGAGCCGAGTACCCACTCACGGGTCCTGAACTCGCCAAATACTTAGCGGAATTTAGAAAGAGTTATGGAGTCGCACTCGTTGGCGGCTGTTGTGGGACGACTCCCGCTCACCTCAAAGAGGTCGTTGAACTCCTCGGAGGATCCGAGGTAATCACGCGCGCTCCACAGATTGAGCGCGGCGCTAGCTCGCTCTATCAATTTGTTCCCTTTCGCCAGGATACCTCTTACCTCTCAATTGGAGAGCGGACCAATGCCAATGGATCACGCGCTTTCCGTGACGCATTGTTAAAAGAGGATTGGCAGTCCTGTATTGAAATCGCACGCGATCAGATTCGAGATGGTGCGCACATGCTCGATCTTTCGGTCGACTATGTCGGTCGTGACGGCGTTAAAGATATGCAGGAGCTCGCCTCGCGTTTGGCAACTTCTTCAACACTTCCCATTGTTCTAGATTCAACCGAGCCAGCTGTCCTACAAGCGGGTCTGGAACATCTCGGAGGGCGCAGCGTTATTAACTCCGTGAATTACGAGGATGGCGATGGTCCAACTTCGCGATTCGCGCGAATCATGCCGCTAGTGCAAGAACATGGTGCTGCAGTAGTGGCTCTCACCATTGATGAAGAGGGTCAGGCGCGCACAGCGGAATGGAAGCTCCGTGTTGCGACTCGTCTCATTGACGATCTCACCAACAACTGGGGAATGAATGTTGGCGATATCTTGATCGACTGCCTCACCTTTCCAATCGCAACAGGGCAGGAAGAAACTCGCAAAGATGGCGAAGAGACCATTAACGCTATCCGCGCCCTCAAGCAGAAGTACCCGGATGTGCAGACCACTCTGGGAGTAAGTAACGTCTCTTTTGGATTGAATCCCGCAGCACGCATTGTTCTAAATTCCGTTTTTCTGGCTGAGGCCGTTAAGGCAGGGTTGGATTCGGCAATTGTGCACCCTTCAAAGATCACACCGATTGCTCGCATCGATCCGCGCGCGCTTGAGGTAGCACTAGACCTCGTATACGACCGTCGTGTATTTGATGAACGCGGAGAGTGCACCTACGATCCTTTGACCGTCTTCTTGCAACTCTTTGAAGGTGTAGAGGCTACCTCCACGAAGATTTCGCGAGCGGCAGAGTTGGCAGCCCTGCCTCTTACTGAGCGCTTAGAGCGTCGCATCGTCGATGGCGAGAAAGTTGGGCTAGAGGCTGATCTCATCGAAGCCATGGGTGCGGGACTAAAACCATTGGCGATCATCAATGATCACCTGCTTTCGGGCATGAAAGTGGTTGGTGAACTCTTCGGCAAGGGTGAGATGCAGCTGCCCTTCGTACTACAAAGCGCTGAGGTGATGAAGCAAGCTGTTGCGATCCTTGAACCACATATGGAGAAGAGTGACGATGAGGGTCGTGGAAAAATTTTGCTGGCAACCGTTAAGGGAGATGTGCACGATATTGGGAAGAACCTGGTTGACATCATTCTCTCAAATAATGGATACACGACTGTAAATATTGGTATCAAACAGACCATTAATCAGATCATCGATGCTGCTCAAGAGAATCAAGTAGATGTCGTAGGGATGAGTGGCCTGCTCGTTAAGTCGACTGTGATCATGAAAGAGAATTTGCAAGAGTTGGAGTCGCGCGGACTCGCGGATCGATGGCCGGTAATTCTCGGTGGTGCTGCGCTCACCCGCTCCTTTGTAGAGGAGGATCTCTCGAATATCTTCCCTGGCACAGTCCGCTATGCCAAGGACGCCTTTGAAGGTCTGAAATTGATGGATGCGATGATTGGGATGAAGCGGGGAGTGGAGGGAGCAGAACTTCCTGCTCTGCGCGAAAGGCGTACCCCACGAACCGCTCGAGACACTGACCTTCCTGTTGATACACAGCGCTCAGATGTTGCGGACGATAACAGAGTTCCGACGCCACCGTTTTGGGGTTCACGCATAGTTAAGGGAATTTCTCTATCCGACTATCTACCGATGCTCGACGAACGCGCCCTCTTCATGGGGCAATGGGGTCTCAAAGGTGCTCGTGGCGAGTACGAGGCAATGGTTGAAAGCGAAGGACGTCCCCAGTTACGTGCCCTCTTGAATCAAGCCCAGTCGCAAGGATGGCTTAACGCCTCAGTGGTCTACGGATATTTCCCATGTTATAGCGAAGGAAATGACCTGGTGGTGCTGCACCACGAAGGCGAATTCCAAGGTCAAGAGAGAGTCCGCTTCACCTTCCCACGTCAACGACGCGACAGACGGCTATGCCTTGCAGATTTCTTCCGCTCGAAGGAGAGCGGCGTGATCGATACCGTTGCATTCCATGTGGTCACTATGGGTGAATCTGTCAGCAAAGCTACCGCCGAACTATTTGCCGCCAATGAATATCGCGAGTACTTAGAACTGCATGGCCTTTCGGTGCAGTTGACAGAAGCGCTGGCCGAGCACTGGCACGCACGTATAAGAGCGGAGCTCTCCGTCGGCGACGAAGATGCGAAAGATATCGCGGCAATCTTGGATCAAGGTTACCGAGGTTCCCGTTACTCCTTTGGTTACCCGGCCTGTCCTGATATTGAACAGCAGGTGCAACTTTGCGAATTGTTGGAGCCAGAGCGCATTGGAGTCATGCTCTCGGAGGAGTTCCAGTTGCATCCCGAACAGTCCACGAGCGCCATCATCGTGCATCACCCCGAAGCGAAATATTTCAACGCGGTATGACCACTCAAAAGGATCAGATGCAGGCAGTCCTCTTCGATATGGATGGAACTCTCATCAATTCGGAGCCGTACTGGTTGATTGCAGAGACCGCTCTCATGTCTCGCTTTGGCCACCAATGGACTGATGAGGATCAGGCGCACTGCATTGGTGGACCGCTGCCCAAAGTGGGTGCCTATATGTCCTCTTTGGCGCATGGAGCCGAAAGCGCCGCCTACTTCGAGATTGAACTGGTTCGCATGGTCGCCGAACAATTTGCAACGGGTTTGGAGTTCATGCCTGGAGCTCGAGAGCTCGTCGAAGAGTTGTCCAACTCTGGGGTACCAATGGCACTTGTCTCAGCCAGCCCACGTCTATTGGTCGATTCTGCGATTGCTCTTCTCCCGGCTGGCACCTTCGTTACTTCTGTTTCGAGTCAGGATGTGAAGGTCAGCAAACCAGATCCTGAAAGCTACCTGTTGGCTGCCGATCGTCTCAGCGTTGAGATCGAGAGTTGCGTTGTCATTGAAGATTCCAAGACGGGAATTGATTCTGGCCTCGCCAGTGGCGCAGTCGTCATAGGAATCCCGCACATCATCACTTATCCGCCGACCCCTCGATTACATCTGCGTCGGGATCTCATCGGATTAACCACTTCAGATATTCAGAGTATTTTTCACACCGAGAGTCAAGAGGACCCCAATGCAGCCCGAATTTGAATATGGGGATCGAGTTCAACTCTCTGATGCCAAAGGCAAATTGCACACAATTACTCTCAAAGAGGGTGGGGAGTGGCATACCCACAAAGGTTGGCTCATTCACGATCAGATTGTGGGAATGCCGCAAGGTTCTGTAGTTGAGACGACAGCAGGCCTCAAATTTCTCGCCTTCAAACCATTACTTGGCGACTACGTGCTCTCAATGCCACGTGGAGCAACCATCGTGTATCCCAAGGATGCAGCGCTCATAGTTGGATTTGCTGATATTGCTCCGGGGTTGCGCGTCCTCGAAGCCGGTGTTGGCTCAGGAGCCCTGACCATCTCTCTTCTGCGCGCTGTCGGTCCAACCGGTGCGGTGGACTCCTACGAGAGGCGGCAGGAATTCGCTGACATCGCCACCCGAAATGTGATGGAGTACTTTCGCGGGAAGCCCGAGAACTGGTCTCTGACCCTCGGTTCACTGCAAGATAAGTCGACCGAGCAGAAGTACGACCGAATGGTTCTAGACATGCTGGCGCCGTGGGAGTGCGTGCAACTGGCGGATGATGTTCTCCATCCTGGAGGAGTCCTGTTGGCCTATGTAGCAACAACGACCCAACTCTCGGCTACGGCCGAGGCGATTAAGGATTCAGGACGTTTCACTGAGCCCGAGAGCAGCGAGGCGATCATCAGACAGTGGCACCATGAGGGACTCGCGGTTAGACCAGTTCATCGAATGATCGGACATACCGGTTTTCTCATCCAAGCTCGCAGATTAGCCCCTGGCGTCACGGCGCCACTTCGCAGGCGCCGTCCATCTAAGGGTGCGTATGG
>DAIMCZ010000002.1:0-6687 GCA_036726125.1 Candidatus Nanopelagicaceae bacterium | reverse complement strand
ATGATGTCTTTTGTGATGAGGGTCGTGGGTGCTGGACCAGCTGGCTTGCCGATTACCGGGGCAACTCCAGGATGATTTGAGACGGTAGGAAGAACGGTGCTCACTTTGGCCTTTCGTGTTGCATGGATGGAAGTTGAGTTGGCACTCGCGATAGAGGGCGCCACAAGACTGACGAGGGCAAGAGCCACGCCGCCGATGCGAGCAACCTTCGTTGGGTAGAAATTCATCAACTAACTCCTTCTTATTCGGTGAGTACGACTTCGGAAAACACTGTGGCGATACTAGCAAACGCATAGAGTATGGGCGTGTCAGATCAGAAGACAGAGCGGCTTATCAACCTCACTATGGCCCTGCTCGCTACTAAGCGGTTTCTCAGCAAGAGCGAGATCTTCGAGACTGTGGCTGGATATACCGGCAGCCTAGAGACGAAGGAGAGGATGTTCGAGCGCGACAAAGATGATCTGCGCGCTCTGGGAATCACCATCCACGTCGGTAGTCACGATCCGCTCTTCGAGGATGAGTTGGGCTATCGCATCTACGAAAATGAGTACGAACTAGAGTTAGGAGCACTAACTCCCAGTGAACTCTCATACCTCTCACTTGCCGCAACGCTCTGGCGCAATCAACTCTTTGCTTCAAGTGGCGAGCAAGCTCTCTTAAAAATTGATGCTCTCGCCGGTACAGCCTTACGCGAAGACTTCGGACATGCTGCTCTCTCACTAGAGAATGAAACACCACTCTTTCCTGCGCTCTGGGAGGCGATAACCACTCTGCGCACAATTGTGTTCACTTACCGCAGCAGGAGTACGTCACGCCGCCGCCTGGCACCTTATGGGTTAACGCTTTGGCATGGCTCTTGGTACTTGGTGGGCTTGGATTTAGATAAGGAAGAGATTCGCGTCTTTCGAGTCTCTCGCATCATCTCTGAGATTGAATTCGAGAGCGCGCCTAGTGCATTTGCGGTTCCCACAGATTTCTCGATCTCTTCGCATCTGGTTATGTTAAACACCGGCGAATCCACCACATTCACAGCGCGCGTTCGCGTAGGTCGCTGCCAGAGTCTGCGTGCCAAATCGACTGTTTCAAATATTGATAGTGAATGGGATCGGATCGAGTTCTCTCTCGGTGGCAATTGGCTGGAGCAATTACTTTGGTTTGGTCCAGATCTCGTTTTAGAGGCGCCGGAAGAGAACGTAACTGAAATTACGGCACTCCTTAGGAGCAAATTGTGAGAGAGGGTGCACTGGATCGAGTCGCGCGCGCTCTTAACTTGATTCCTTTCATCACACACAACCCTGGTCTCTCGGTGGTGCAGATCGCAGAGAGATTCAACTCGACCCCGGCGCAGATTTCCAAGGATCTTTCCCTTCTCCACATGTGCGGCCTTCCGGGATACTCGCACCTTGAGCTTCTCGATATTGATTACGAAGATCCAGATTACGTTTCGGTGACTGATGCACAAGTATTGGATCAACCTCGTTCTCTGACTCAAGTAGAAGCTCTGACGCTCGTCTTAGGTCTGCAGGCTCTGACTGAGTTGTCCACCAATCCAGAAGAACGCCTTGCCATCACCAATCTACAAAGTCGAATAGGCGCGCTCTACGAGAATCAAATCTCTGCGCAGGTAACGATTAGCGATGCAGTCGTAGAGTCGCCAGTGATCGCCGAGGTAGATAGCGCGATACGCGAGAAGAGATTTATCTCGATCGAGTACAACTCCGCATCAAGCGATTCGTTAACAACTCGCACTATATTCCCGCTCGATCTCTTCTACATGCACGGCATTGCTTACCTACATGCGATAGCTGTCGCAGAGGGCGAAGAACGCACCTTCAGAATTGACCGCATCCAGAATTGTTCAATCGGGGAGATCGATTCCAAGTTCGCCGTTGGGTTTACCTCTCGGAACCGCACTTCCGACCACAAGGAGGTACAGATCGAGATGGGGGAAGATGGACTCTTCTTCATCGAAAAACATAACGAAATTGTTACCTCCAGCAAGGAGGTCGGCGGGATTTACCAGATCACCTTAACCGTGACCCCAGGGGAGTGGATTCTCCGTACCCTTCTTGCGTGGCCTAGCGCTATAAGAGTTGTACAGCCCGCATCACTCTCTCAGCAGTTGAGCGAGCGAATCGCAGGCACACTCGCCAATTACCAGTAAGATTGCCCCACCTCGAGATTGGAAGTTAAATGGGAGACCTTAAGCCCTGGCACATCGTAATTATCGTCGTCGTATTTGTTGTTCTCTTTGGAGCAAAGCGACTACCTGATTCTGCCAAGTCAGTAGCTAAATCACTCCGAATCTTTAAGGATGAGATGAAGTCTCCTGAAGAGAAGAAGACTGATGGCGGTACCTCTTCAACTCCTTCCAACTAGGAAGTAGCCGGTGACCACTGAAGATAGTGGTCGGATGTCGCTACTGGATCACTTTCGTGAACTCCGTAAGCGTCTAGTCCGTGCTGCGCTATCAATCGCCATATTTGGAGTTCTTGGCTGGATTTTCTACAGCAAGATAGTCCACGTTCTCACTAAGCCAGTTTGTGATCTTTCGCGCGCTGCCTCCACGCCACACCATTGTGGCGTCCTCTATATCGATGGAGTCCTCGGACCCCTTAATCTCCAAATTTCGGTTGCGATTGTCACTGGAGTAATACTCTCTTCACCTATTTGGCTCTACCAACTTTGGGCATTCGTTGCACCGGCCTTACATCGTCGAGAGAAGAAGTACTCAATTCTCTTCATCGCCACCGCAACCCCCTTCTTTGCAGCAGGAGCCGCATTGGCGTACTGGATCCTTCCTCTCGCCATCAAAGTGCTTCTGGGATTCACACCAACCACATTGACCAACCTCATAAAATTTAGCGACTACCTAACTTTCGTACTTCACCTCATTCTCGTCTTCGGACTGGCATTCGAGTTACCTGTCTTCTTGGTTGCACTGAATTTTGCAGGAGTTCTCTCCGGAAGATCTATCCTCAAGCCTTGGCGTATTGCGGTATTCGGAATCACTCTCTTCTCGGCAACCTTCGTCCCGACGAGCGATCCCTTCACCATGGGCGTACTCGCACTCCCGCTCGTTGGTTTTTACTTCTTAGCAGGTGGCATTGCGCTCTTGAATGATCGTCGCCGCGCCTCCAAGATAGAAGAGTGAAAGCCTTAGTTGCGATCAACCCTAAGTCGGGAGGCGGCAAAGGGTCGGTCGTAGGAGCGAAGGTGCGTCGGTATTTTGCAGAGTCGACCGATCAAATCACCTTCGTGGAGGAGAGCTCGCGGGAATCTACGCTTGACGCGGTACACCACGCACTTAAAGAGAACGCATTCGATCATCTGATCGCAGTTGGGGGCGATGGCTTCATCCACGATCTACTGCCTCTTCTACTTAAATTTGAGGTGCCACTGTTAGTGCTACCAGCGGGAACGGGTAACGATATCGCCCGCACCTTAGGTACCTATCCCTTGAAAATTGCCGAGATCCTTGAGTTACCGAAACAAAAATCCGCCTCGGAGATTAACGTGGGTCTGATCTCGCATCACGGGGAGGAGATTCCCTTCATCCAGATTTTAAGTACCGGCTTTGATGCGGTCGTCAATGAACGTGCCAACAACTTCAAGATCATCAAAGGCAAGAATAAGTACGTGGTGGCGGTTCTCGAAATGATCTGGAAGTTCAAGGCCATTGAATTCACGCTCACAATTGATGGCGTCAAGCAGGAGCGCCGCGCCATGCTAATTTGCGTCGCCAACGGCGCAAGCTATGGAGCAGGGATGAAGATCGTTCCCTTTGCCAAAGATGATGATGGAATTTTTGATGTGATGGTGGTGGATCAAGTTTCTCCACTGCGACTTCTTATGGTCTTTCCGCGCGTCTTCTTCGGAAAACACATCAACCACCCAAAGGTGCATTTCTTTACGGGCACGGATATAAAGATTTCCGCCAAGACCGAGGCCTTTGCAGATGGAGAGCGAATTTCAAAGTTGCCGGTGCATATAAAGGTTTCTCCACGTAATCTGCAAGTATTTCGCGCATGAGTACCCCAGCGGAGCGTTACGCTGCCGCTTTGTTGCGTAACTCGTACAAGGCTACGAATGAGTTCGCAGCCAAATTTGATTTCCCTTTAGACGACTTTCAAATCAGCGGCTGCCACTCCTTAGAGTCCGGTAGGGGAGTACTGGTCGCCGCACCGACAGGCGCGGGAAAGACTGTCGTTGGTGAATTTGCAGCGTTCTTAGCAATGGCACAGGGCAAGAAATGTTTCTATACCGCACCAATTAAGGCCCTTTCAAATCAAAAATTCGCGGATTTCAAAGAGATGTTTGGCGAGAAGAACGTCGGACTTTTGACAGGTGACACCAGTATCAACTCAGAGGCCAATATTGTTGTGATGACAACTGAGGTGTTGCGCAACATGATCTACGCCGATTCGCGGACACTACAGAACCTGCAATTTGTGGTCATGGATGAGGTGCACTACTTAGCTGACAAATTCCGAGGCGCTGTTTGGGAGGAGATTCTGATCCACCTTCCAGAGAGCACACAGGTAGCCTCGCTATCGGCAACCGTCTCAAATGCGGAGGAGTTTGGTGATTGGTTGAACGAGGTGCGGGGAAATACCGATGTCATCGTTTCGGAAAATCGACCTGTTCCTCTCTATCAACATGTTCTATTTAACAATCGATTGCTGGATCTCTTTGTCGATGATGGTCGAGTAAATCCGGAGATCGTGCGCCTCGAGAAGGAGAGTTACCGAAATACCCGCGGTGCGGTCTCCGGGCACAAGGGTCAAGGACGTAATTCTGGTTGGAACGATCGCGGTCCTTCAGTGAAACAACTAAGTCGCCCAGAGGTCATTGAGAAGTTGGATCGCGAAGGACTATTACCTGCGATCACCTTTATCTTTTCGCGCAATGCATGTACTGCGGCCGTGCATCAGTGTTTGGTTGCTGGAATTCGACTCACTAACGCGCAAGAGCGCAGCGAGATTCGAGAAGTAGTATTCCGCGCGACAGCCAATATTCCCGAAGAAGATCTCGTTGTACTTGGATTCTCCGAATGGCTAGATGGCCTGGAGCGCGGCATAGCGGCCCACCATGCCGGGCTACTACCTTCTTTTAAAGAGACGGTCGAGGAACTTTTCCAACGCGGTCTCGTGAAGTGTGTCTTTGCGACAGAGACGCTGGCACTCGGCATCAATATGCCGGCCCGTACCGTTGTTTTGGAGAAACTCGTAAAGTGGAATGGCGAGGCGCATGTTGCAATTTCGCCGGGGGAGTTCACGCAGTTAACTGGGAGAGCTGGTCGACGGGGAATCGATGTCGAGGGGAATGCCGTCATTTTATGGAGCAAAGATATTGATTCGGGATCCGTCGCGGGCCTCGCGTCAACGCGTACCTATCCTCTGAAGAGTAGTTTCAAACCCACGTACAACATGACCATCAATTTGATTTCGCGGTTTGGCAGCGTCAGCGCGCGTGAATCTCTTGAATCTTCCTTCGCGCAGTATCAGGCCGATAAGGCAGTTGTCGGTCTAGCTCGACAGATCAAGCGAAACGAGAAGGCGATTGAAGAGTTACGCGAGACTATGATCTGCCACGCGGGAGATTTCGAGGAGTATGCAGAGATTCGCTCCGAGATTAAGGCGATCGAGAAGTCATTTGCGAAGCTCACTAAAGCTAAACGTATCCTTGCGGAAGATGAACTGATTGCCGCGCGCAAAGCGCTGCGCTCCCATCCCTGTCATTCCTGCGGGGATCGTGAGGCACATTCTCGGGTTGCAGAGAAGGTTGACCGGCTCGTGCGAGAGACGCGCGGACTGGAAGAGCGAGTGAGCAATCGCACCGATCTCATCGCAAAGCGCTTTGATCGCGTTCAGATCATGCTGGAGCGTTCTGGCTACCTGAAAAATGGACAGATCACTGAGTGGGGAGTTCTACTCGCCAAGATCTACGGCGAGACTGACCTGCTTATCGCAGAGCTTATTAAGCGTGGAAGTTTCGACACACTGGATGGACCTGAGATGGTTTCGGTTCTATCAGCTCTGGTTTTTGAGGCCAGACGCGATGAATCTCCCAAAATTCCGAAGGGCGCCGTCGAAGAGTCACTCAATGATTTAATACATCAATGGTCGTTGATTCACGAGAACGAGATTGAGATCGGATTAGAGCCGATGCGCGAACCAGACCTAGCATTCTGTTGGGCTTCGTATCGTTGGGCGAGCGGACATTCTTTAGCCGCTATTTTGCGTGGCACAGAGTTGACTGTCGGAGATTTTGTTCGCTCGATGAAGCAGATTATTGATCTGCTGCGCCAAATTGGAAATGCATCACCGCATCTATCTCAAACTGTGGAGAACGCTCTCAAGCGGATCGATCGTGGAATCGTTTCATATGCCGGGATCGTTGGATGACTCTCTTACTGCTCGATAGCGCTTCTCTCTGGTACCGCGCCTACTTCGGCATGCCAGATACCTTGCTCTCGCCAAACGGCGAACCCATTAATGCCATTAAGGGTTTTCTGGATATGTCATCTAGGTTGATAACGCAGTATCAGCCGTCACGACTCGTTGCTTGCCTCGAAGGGGATTGGCGTCCCAGTTGGCGAGTAGAACTCTTTCCTGGATATAAAGCGAATCGGGTAGACGAGAGCGGTGAAGAGGAGGAACCTGACACTTTGGGACCTCAGATACC
>DAIMCZ010000001.1:24545-56251 GCA_036726125.1 Candidatus Nanopelagicaceae bacterium | reverse complement strand
AGAATGGAACTCATGGAGTTGTAACTAATGGTTCCCTCGGTGAGTACCAGGTGCTCACAGCCGAAGAGCGGGCAAAGATGCTCGAGACAGCGATTGCCGCTGCTCCCAGTGGCTTTCATGTAGTTGCCGGTGTTGGTGCCTATGGTGCGGCTGAGTCACGGCGCTGGGCCGAACACGCTGCCGCTGCTGGTGCAGGAGCGGTAATGCTGCTTGCTCCTAATGCATATCGAGCAAATGACGATGAAGTTGTCGCACACTTTAAAGAAGTTGGAAAAGTAGGAATTCCAATCATTGCTTATAACAATCCTTTTGATACCAAGGTAGATCTACTTCCTGACTTGGTAGCGCGAGTTGCAGATGAAGTTCCAAATGTTGTCGCGATTAAAGAGTTCACGGGTGATGTAAAGCGAGTCTGGCAGATTCACCATAGAGCTCCTCGTATCGAAGTATTAGTAGGCGCAGACGATGTCATGCTCGAACTTACAACTGCAGGTGTTGTGGGATGGATCGCTGGTTTTCCCAACGCCTTTCCTAAAGAGTCATCTGAACTTTACAACTTGGCTCTCGCCGGGAAGTATGCAGAGGCGGCACCGATTTACGCCGCAGTGCACGAGCTCTTCAACTGGGATTCTCGCAAGGAATTCATTCAAGCGATCAAACTTTCAATGGATATTGTCGGACGTTATGGCGGTCCAACGCGCCTACCTCGTCTACCACTTCCAGCCGGGGATGAGGCGAAGGTTCGGGCCGACACCGCTCGCGCCATCGATTTCTTTAAGAATCGCTAAATGACAACCCTTCGTTCGGTACAGACGGTCGAGTCACATACCGAAGGAATGCCCACTCGCGTTGTCATTTCTGGCATCGGTGAGATTCCAGGTGATACCGCCTTTGAAAAGCGCGCATACTTCATGGAGCACATGGATCATCTGCGAGAGTGGTTGATGTTTGAACCCCGCGGTCACAGCGCTATGAGCGGGGCCATCTTGCAGAAGAGCACGCGCCCTGATGCCGATGTCGGTGTGGTTTACATCGAGGTTTCGGGATGTCTTCCTATGTGTGGCCACGGCACGATCGGTGTTGCAACGGTGCTCGTTGAAAAGAAATTGGTTCCAGTCGTTGAGCCAATTACGACAATTCGACTCGATACCCCCGCCGGACTAGTCGTAGTTGATGTCGCAGTTCAAGATGGCAGGGCGCAGAGCGTCACCATTACAAATGTTCCCTCCTTCCTCTACCAGAAAGATCAAACCGTCTCGGTTCCGGGGTACGGCGAGATTGCATATGACATGGCCTATGGTGGGAATTTCTACGCGATCGTTCCCATCGATCGAGTCGGCATCACCTTTGCAAGAGAGAATGGGGATAAATTTTTGGCTGCGGGACTAGCCATTTCGGATGCCATCAATTCCCAAAATCGCCCCGTCCACCCAGAGAATCCTGAAATTGCAGTCTGCCATCACATCGACTTTATAACCCCGGGAGAGCACCCCTTGCATTGGAAGAATGCGATGGCGATCCATCCGGGTTGGTTTGATCGCTCTCCATGTGGAACCGGAACTAGCGCACGGTTGGCGCAGATGGTGGCGCGCGGTGAATTTGGCGATAGCGACGTTTTAATTAATGAGTCGTGGATTGGATCTCGCTTCGAAGGACGCGTAAAAGAACACACCAGTGTTGCTGGAATTCCAGCGATCGTGCCGACGATAACGGGCAGAGCTTGGGTTATGGGAGAAGCTAATTGGATTTTGGACTCGACAGATCCATTCCCAAATGGTTTCTTGGTCTAAGAGGGCTGCTAGTACGCTTGCCAACATGAGTAAGGTTCCAGGACGGGCAGCAGGTACACAGTCGCATGACATCCCTAAGGGGCAAGCTCTTGCAGAATTTATGGCAAAGGGTTGGGCGGATTCGAGCCTCGAAGGTGTCAGGCCGGCTGCAGTCGTAAAATTCGCAGCAGAGCGCCGCGCAAAGTTATCTGCGCTCTATCCAGGAATTCGTCTTGTGGTTCCCGCTGGAACATTTAAAGTGCGAAGCAACGATACCGATTTCAAATTTCGTGCTCACACCGCGTATGCCTACCTAACCGGGATTAGTGCAAGCGATTGTGTACCAGATTCGGTGCTGGTCCTTGAACCAACTAACGATGGTCACGAGGCGCTCCTTTATATCCACCCTCGCTCACCGCGCGATACAAATGAATTTCATTCCGATCGTCGCCACGGTGAGTTCTGGGTTGGTCGCCGACTTTCAACGGAAGAGACCGAGGTGCGTTACGGAATTTCGGTCCGTCACATTGACACACTTCCTGATTTATTTGACGATGAAGTCGAGACGCTTACTGTGCGTGGTGAAGATCCAGTTGTCGACAGCCTTGTTGAGCGCCACAAGAAGCGTGAAGCAAAGTTCCTAACCGCGCTCTCCGAAATGCGTTTAATCAAAGATAGTTACGAAATTGAAGAGTTGCAGAAAGCAATCGATGTTACTGCTCGGGGCTTTAGCGATATGGTGCAATCTTTTCCTGCGGCGATTTCTGTAAAGCGCGGAGAACGGATTATTGAATCTGCATTCTATGGTCGTGCACGTTTAGAGGGTAATGAGTTGGGCTATGACACGATCGCAGCGGCAGGTTCACATGCCTGCGTTCTGCACTGGATTAAGAATGACGGGGATGTGCTTCCTGGCGATCTGATTCTCATTGATGCAGGTGCAGAGGTTGAATCCATGTACACCGCGGATATCACCCGCACCCTTCCAATCAACGGCAAGTTCTCACCAGCACAGCGCAAGATTTATACCTTGGTTTATGAGGCACAGAAGGCGGGAATCGCCGCAGTTAAACCGGGTGCTCCGTGGCGCGCCTTTCATGATGCAGCTAGCGCAGTGCTCGCAAAAGGTTTAGAAGAGTTTGGTGTTTTACCTGGAACAGCCGCGGAGTCACTCGCAGAGGATGCGGGATTCCATCGCCGCTGGACAGTTCATGCAACCGGGCACATGTTGGGCTTAGACGTCCATGACTGCGCACACGCTCGCGAAGAGAGCTACCGCGAAGGGCTTTTAGAAGAGGGAATGGTTCTAACCGTTGAACCTGGGCTCTATATCCAACCTGATGATCTTCTCTTCCCGGCCGAGTATCGTGGAATAGGTGTTCGAATTGAGGATGATGTTCTGGTGACCGCGACCGGGTCCAAGGTACTTAGCCAATCTTTACCGAGTCATCCTGATGAGGTAGAAGTTTGGGTAGCTAACTTACTGCGCTAAATAGCGTTTCCGGCGGCCGCAGCCAACACTCCCAGTATCAGAGTAAGTCCGAGATAGCTCCAGCCAAACCAATGTCGCTTCGCTTTAAAGAGATCATGGGATTCGAGAGCAAAGGCAGACCAGGTTGTAAATGCTCCGGCGAAGCCAGTGCCGAAGAGAAATCCAACATTTGCACTGCGATGTACCGTGACTCCCAAAACAAATGAGCCGAGCACGTTGATGATCAAGGTCTCTAGGGGAAGAAGGAATTTACGTGTGCTCTTGATTCGTTGATCGATGAGATAACGAAGTGGGGCACCTATCGCAGCGCCAAGTGAGATGAGAAGGACCTTCACTCAACCCTCCACTTTGCACTCCAACGCTTATCTAGATATTCATGAGTTGCAAATACCAGGATGAATGTGCCGATCAGAGAGGCGAGTACGTAGCCAATCATGGAGTGGTAATTGTGAGCATTGAGATCATGATCAACTTGAACAGCGAAGGCGGAGTAGGTTGTGAAGCCCCCGCAAAAACCAGTTCCAAGCGCGGGTCTCCACCACCAGCGCGGATCGGGGTGATGTTTTGCCAATACAACAATTACAGTGAGGATGACCGCACCGATGTAGTTAACTGCGAGAGTCGCCCAAGGAAATCCAGGGTCGACTATAAGAAGCGATGCGCCCCACCTGGCTAACGAACCGATAATTCCGCCAAGAGAGATAACGGAGAGAGTTCTTAGCTCCAATTTCGATTGGATGTTAGGCGCGATCCTGCACCCGATACCAAACTGATAATGATCGAGGCAAAGATCGCGGACCAGAACGAGGTGATCGTCAAAGCGCTACTGATGTGCGTTGTTACTTCTAACATCGCGGCGTTGATCACGATCAGGAAGAGACCTGCGCTGAGAATCACAGCAGGAAGGGTCATCAACTTAAGGAAGGATCCCAAGAAGGTATTAATAAGCGAAAAGATCAGCGCAACCCAAAGGTAATCCCAAGCACCGCCGTGCACCTTAATGCCTGGAACTAGCCCTGTGGCTGCCCACACGGCAAGGGCTAAGACGCCCCAACGAACCAATATCCTCATACCTAGAGGATACCTTCTCGCTTTCTAATAACCGAGCCCAACCAGCGGAGTGGATCGTATTTAACGTCGACTACACGCTCCTTCATAGGAATAATCGCATTGTCAGTGATCCGAATGTGCTCCGGGCAGACCTCGGTGCAGCACTTGGTGATGTTGCACATCCCCAGTCCATGCTCCTCCTGGGCGCTCTGCTTGCGATTGCGCAGGGTGTCTAATGGGTGCATATCTAGTTCAGCTAAACGGATAAAGAATCTAGGACCAGCAAAGGACTTCTTGTTCTCCTCGTGATCACGGATAACGTGGCAGGTGTCTTGGCACAAGAAACACTCAATGCACTTGCGGAACTCCTGAGAGCGCTCGACATCAACCTGCTGCATCCGAGCCTCGCCGGGAGCAAGGTCGGTTGGATGCTCGTAGGCACGGACTTCCATCGCCTTCTTGTAATTAAAGGAGACATCTGTGACGAGATCCTTAATGACTGGGAAGGCACGCAACGGAGTAATAGTGATTACTTCATCTTCGCCGTATGCCGAGACCTGAGTCATGCAGGCAAGACGTGGCTTGCCGTTGATCTCCATCGAACAAGAACCGCACTTGCCGGCCTTACAGTTCCAACGCACAGCCAAATCACCCATCTGTGTTGCTTGAACGCGATGAATGATGTCGAGAACTACTTCGCCGTTATTGGCCTCAACAGTGACATCCTGTAGTCCACCATCTTTATCATTGCCGCGCCAGATACGAAGCTTCAGTGTGCGTGCCATTAATTGGATCCACCTTTCGCAATTTCCTGCGGAGTCATGTACTTCTCAAGTTCGTGCACATCAAAGAGATCAAAGAGCTCTTTAGGAAGAACAGGTAGAGGCTGCGCTTTGATGTTGACCTGATTACCATCAAAACTGGAGATGTGATTGACCTGTCGCCATGTTGAGTTCATTCCAGGGAAGTCATCGCGTGTATGTCCACCTCGTGACTCTTCGCGAGCGAGCGCAGACTTCGCTGTGCTTTCGGCAACGAGCAACATATTGTCGAGATCAAAGACGAGATGGAAGCCGGGGTTGAACATCCGATCTCCGGTGACAGAGATATTGGCACTGCGCTTGCGAAGTTCAGCAATCTTCACGATTGCCTCCGACAACTCATCACCGGTGCGGATAATTCCAACCAGGTTATGAGTCACTTCCTGCAATTCAGTGTGGAGGGTATAGGCGTTCTCGCCCCCGGTGCTCACAAAAGGAGCTGCAATCTTCGCAGCGGCCTTTGCAATTGTGGCATCGCTGACTGGGTTGGCCCCATGGCTCTTCACATATTCCACGGCGCCCATTCCGGCGCGCCGGCCAAAGACCAACAAGTCGGTGAGTGAATTTCCACCAAGACGATTAGAGCCGTGCATTCCTCCGGCGACTTCGCCCGCAGCGAAGAGCCCATCGACCCCAACGGCTGCTGCTGAATCTGGATCTACTTCGACTCCACCCATGACGTAGTGACAGGTAGGGCCAACTTCCATTGCCTCTTTGGTGATATCTACACCGGCAAGTTCATAGAACTGGTGCCACATCGAAGGAAGGCGCTTCTTAATTACTTCTGCAGAGAGTCGCTTTGAAACATCGAGGAAGACTCCACCGTGCTCCGTGCCACGACCAGCCTTAACCTCAGAGTTAATGGCGCGCGCAACTTCATCGCGTGGAAGAAGTTCTGGAGGGCGACGATTATTGTCTTGATCGATGTACCAACGATCAGCTTCTGCCTCATTATCAGCGTACTTATCTTTAAAGACATCTGGGATGTACTTGAACATAAAACGTTCGCCGAGGTTATTAGTTAAAATTCCACCTTCACCGCGTACCGACTCAGTTACAAGAATTCCCTTTACCGATAGTGGCCAGACCATCCCGGTTGGGTGGAATTGCAGGAACTCCATATCTACCAAGTTAGCGCCAGCCTTGAGAGCGAGCGCATGGCCATCGCCAGTGCCTTCCCAAGAATTTGAGGTGATTTTAAAGGTCTTTCCTACACCGCCGGTCGCGATGACTACAGCGGGAGCTTCAAAAACAATCTCCTGCCCATTTTCACGGCGGTATCCATATGCGCCAGCTACTTTGCCATTCTCTTTGAGAATTTCTGTAATCGTTACCTCGGCAAATACTTTGATCATCTTCTCGGTATCACCGAGTTCGCGGCCATCCTTCTGTTGGAGGGCGACGATCCGCTGTTGCATTGTGCGAATAAGTTCTAGACCCGTACGGTCACCAACGTGAGCTAGACGGGGATACTCGTGGCCACCGAAATTTCGCTGTGAAATCTTTCCCTCTTTAGTGCGATCAAAGAGCGCACCCCAAGTTTCGAGTTCCCAGATGCGATCCGGGGCTTCCTTGGCGTGAAGCTCAGCCATGCGGTAGTGATTGAGGAATTTTCCGCCACGCATCGTGTCGCGAAAGTGGACCATCCAATTATCTTTTTCGTTGACATTTCCCATAGAAGCAGCGGCGCCACCCTCTGCCATTACGGTGTGGGCTTTTCCGAATAGAGATTTGCAGACGATCGCTACTGAGAGGCCAGCCTCGCGTGCCTCTACTGCTGCGCGTAGCCCAGCGCCACCGGCACCAATAACCACAATGTCATACTTATAACGTTCAGCTTGTTGAGTCATGGTCTAATCGCCTTTAGAAGAAGTAGAGGTTACGGATGGAGCCACCAGAAACCTGGCGGACGTAAAGATCAGCAAGTGCAACACCAAAGAGCGAGACCCATGCGAATTGTTGGTGCTTGTGATTCAAAATTGAAACCCAAGTCCACAACTTGTAGCGAATCGGATGCTTCGAAAAGTTTCGTAGACGACCGCCCACGGTGTGGCGACAGGTATGGCATGAAGCCGAGTAGAGCCAAAGAAATGTCGCATTGGCTACAAGCACGAGCGTGCCGATGGACATGTGGCCCCATTGACCGTTCGAGTTTCTAAATGCTCCGATCGCATCAATAGTAAGGAATACATTGAAGACGAGGCCAGCATAGAAAGCGTAGCGATGTCCATTCTGCAAGATGAGAGGTGCGCGAGTCTCGCCTGTGTACTTGGCATGCGGCTCAGCAACTGCGCATGCAGGTGGAGACATCCAGAAAGAACGGTAGTAAGCCTTGCGGTAGTAGTAACAGGTCATTCGGAAGGCAAGAGGGAATATCAAAATAAAGAGTGATGGGGAGAGCGTCATTCCGAAGATGTGATACGTCCCGAAGAAAGTTCCAACAAAAGAAGGCGAACCCTTTACGCAGTTCGATGCGAGACAGGGAGAGTAGAAGGGTGAGATCAGCGGTTGCGCAAAGTACTTTCCATTTTCAAAGGCGCGAAAGGTCGCGTATACGATGAAGGAGAAGAGCACCAAAACTGTGATGAATGGTTGCAACCACCACTTATCTGTGCGGAGTGTTCTTGCTGTGAGCTTTGCTCGGCCCTCTGAGAAGACGCCATTGCCTGAGGTATCAATTGCCATGGGAGAAGTTTCGTACCAGAGCCCCATTAACGCTAGATAAGTACCTAGTTGGTAGGGGTGAAATCGCCCACAAGGGTAAAAAACGCCCGAATACGGGATAAAAATGGCGGAGGGCGTGGGATTTGAACCCACGAAGGTTTCCCTTGCCGGTTTTCAAGACCGGTGCACTCGGCCGCTATGCGAGCCCTCCGTGGGCAAACTTACTGGAGGAGAGCGGGGCGGCAAAATCCGCGTAAAGAAGAGGACTAAAGAGGTAGGGCGAGCAGCTCTTCAATCACGATTGCCACACCATCATGATGATGAGGCTCCGCTACAAATTTCGCATACTTAGGGGCATCTTTATGGCCATCGGCCATCGCCCACGAACGCGATGCCCACGAGAGCATTGAGAAGTCATTGGGATTGTCTCCAAAGGTGACCACATCCTCCGCCCCAAAGCCCATCCGAGCAGTGAGTCTGGACAAGGTTTCACCCTTACTTACCCCAAGTGAAGATATTTCTAATAGCGACTCCCCTGCATTGGAATGAGTAATCGTCACCAAATCACCGGCTTCGCGTACCGCAATCTCCAAAAGCTCATCAGAGGTAAATTCCAAATTGGAGCAGCGCGCCAACATTTTGAATGCCGGCTTGAGCAACTTCTCTTCAATGCGCTCCACAGGGTGGTTATCGACTCCAACATCCCAACGCGGGATATAGGCGCGCTCATGGTGGAACTCGTCGCCATACTCTGTTGCAAATGAGATTGACGGGACTGCACGGCGCATGCGATTCACAAATTCAAATTGCTGATCGAGAGGGATCAACCATTCCTCGATAACTTCCTCTTTCAAAAGATCGTAATGCATCGCTCCATTTGCGCAGATAGCGTTACCAAATCCAAAGGCCTCTTTGATCTCTCGCATCCAGCGCG
This sequence comes from Candidatus Nanopelagicaceae bacterium, assembly GCA_036726125.1. Classification (GTDB taxonomy): domain Bacteria; phylum Actinomycetota; class Actinomycetes; order Nanopelagicales; family Nanopelagicaceae; genus PALSA-747. The sequence continues at coordinate 47,521 of DAIMCZ010000001.1, read as the reverse complement.
GTGGTCTTCCCGTTACAAAGAAAATTTCAACGCCCGCTTCATGAGCCTGTGTAAAGGCCTCAATCGTGCGAGAGGAGATGCGTTCATACGAAGAGACGATCGTGCCATCCAAATCCGTCGCAATAACTTTTGGTCTGGTACCGCTTATGCCGGAAGTAATCGGTCGACTCCTAAGAAGGGGCGCAGGGCGGTTGGGACTACTACCGAACCATCTGCTAGTTGGTGATTCTCTAGAATTGCAACGATCATGCGCGGGATCGCCACGAGTGTTCCGTTGAGAGTAGCTACAGGTTTGGTGCTCTCGCCATCGCGGTAACGAATGTTTAAACGACGAGCCTGAAACTCTGTGCAATTAGAAGTACTAGTCACTTCTCGATATGCATTCTGTGTTGGTATCCACGCTTCAATATCGAATTTGCGAATTGCACTTGCCCCGAGGTCGCCCGAAGCGACATCGATAACGCGGTAAGGAATCTCCATTGCATCAAGGAAATTCTTCTCCCACTGCAATAACTTTTGGTGTTCAGCGAGCGCATCTTTTGGTTCACAGAAGATGAACATTTCTACCTTGTCGAATTGGTGTACCCGAATAATTCCACGGGTGTCCTTGCCGTAGGTGCCTGCTTCACGGCGGAAGCAAGAGGAGTAGCCCGCGTAACGAATGGGGAGTTGGTCCACGATCTCATCCATGTGATACGCAGCGAGCGGAACTTCGCTGGTGCCTACCAAATAAACATCATCCTCTTCGAGGTGATAAACATTCTCGGCAGCTTGACCTAGAAAGCCAGTGCCCTCCATCGCCTCTGGACGAACAAGGACTGGTGGGATGACCGGAGTAAAGCCTGCCTTAGTAGCCGAAGAGATAGCGTAATTAACAAGCGCGAACTCTAGGAGTGCTCCGACACCTGTTAAGTAATAGGAGCGCGATCCAGCAACTTTGGCTCCACGCTCTGTATCAATCGCCTTGAGAATCTTGCCGAGGTCGACGTGATCGCGCGGCTCAAAGCCATCGGCAGCGAAATCGCGGGGCGTACCGACATGTTCAAGCACTACGAAATCTGCTTCTCCACCAACCGGAGCATCTGGACTAATTAAGTTATGTATCTGCATGAGCGCTGCATCAGCAGCAGCCTCGGCGGCGGCGCGCAGCGCATCGGCCTCCTTGACTCTGCCCGATAGTTCTTTAGCGCTCTCTAAAAGAGCAGCCTTCTCATCGCCCTTTGCGGCTCCCACCGACTTTGAGAGGAGGTTCTGTTCAGCGCGGAGTGATTCAAATGTTGTTATGGCAACTCTGCGTGCTTCATCGAGCGCCAGCAGTTGATCAACGATCTCAACACTCTCGCCGCGCACCTTTTGAGAGAGGCGGACACGTTCTGGATCTTCGCGGAGGATCTTTAAATCAATCACGGGGTTAGCCTACCTAGTTGTCGCACGCGGATAAGAGCCGAGGATTCGAATATCTTCACAGATCGCGCGAAGTCCAGCGATTGAAAGTGCCACGGCTGCATCACTCTGATGCCCTTCGACATCGATGATGAAGTGATAGTGGCCGAGTTCGCGCCCGGTTGGTCTGCTCTGAATAAAAGAGAGGTTTACATCATTTTTGGCAAACTCCGTGAGAATTTCGAGGAGCGCTCCGGCATGGTCGATATCGATATACGCGACCAGAGAGGTGCGGTCATTCCCCGTCGGAGCAGGCACAGCGCCGGGTCTGCGCACCAAGACAAAGCGAGTCACTGCGGCTTCGTTATCTCCGATATTTTCTGCAATAACGGTCAAGCCATACTTCTCGGCGGCAATCTGCGCTGCGATCGCCCCATCCCAATTTCCATCTTTGAGACCTTCGGCTGCCGCTGCGGTAGAGGGTGTGGTGATGATTTCAGCCCCTGGAAATTCACGCGCGATAAATTGGCGGCATTGTGACTCTGCGTGCGGGTGAGTAGCGATCTTGGTCAAACTCTTTTTGGCATTTGCAGGGAGGACCATGAGGGAAAAACTGACGGGGATGGTGGTCTCAGCAACGATCTCGAGGGCGGCGCCCGTGGCCAGCTCGTCCAGAGTACGTGCCACAACACCCTCTACGGAATTCTCTATGGGAACTAGGGCGAACTCTGCCTGGCCGCTGCGGACTGCATCGAGAGCTGCGGTCACATTTGCAGAGGGTACGAGTTGATCGCCCCCGTTGGTGATGCCAATCAGGGCCGCCTCAGTAAATGTTCCAGCAGGTCCCAGGTAGGCATATGTACTCACTTGTTGATTCTACCTAAGTGAAACTCCACCTTGATGCTACGAGTGCCCGAGAGGGGATTTGAACCCCTACACCCTTACGAGTACACGAACCTGAATCGTGCGCGTCTGCCGTTCCGCCACTCGGGCTTACTCCTAAGAGGTTAGCACCGTTAGGCTAAATCTATGAATCGCTCATTCAAAACTATCGCGGTTAGTGAGCTGGGATTGGTCCGCGATGGCAACGAGGATGCCGCGCTGGTCTCTCCACGTTTAATTGCAGTAGCCGATGGAATGGGTGGCCACGCGGGTGGAGAGGTCGCCTCGAAGATCGCCATCACCTCCGTCAAAGAGCTTTCAACGGTCCTGAGCGATCCAGCTTTAGATGCCGAATCTCGTGAAGACCTACTTTTGAATATCTCTTTCTCCATTGATCATGAAATTGCGGATGTGGCGAACTCCGACCGAGCGCTCCAAGGCATGGGGACTACGCTCACAGCGCTCCACCTCAATGGCGCGCACGTTGAACTCCTCCATATCGGAGACTCTCGCTGCTACCAATGGAATGGCAAGAAATTAATTCAGTTGAGTTATGACCACACAGTCATGCAAGAGCTGTTGGATCAAGGCCGTTTAACTCCTGACGAGGTGATTAACCATCCGCAGCGCTCGTTACTGACGCAAGCCCTCATTGGTGATTCCGGTATCGATCCGATACTCCACCTCTTTGAGGTAAAAGTTGGAGATCAGTTCCTGCTCTGTAGCGATGGGCTGAGCTCTGTTCTTTCTGACTTTGAGATTGCAAATATTTTAAAGAGAGCAGAATCAACTGACGTGGTGAAGGAGCTAGTTGCCGCTGTTCACGAAAAAGGAGCACCGGACAACATCACCATCCTTTGGAGTGAAGTCGTCGAAGATGCCACTGTTTCACCAATCGAACTTTTGGGAGCGGCGCGTTCATGACTAAGAAGATATTTAATAGTCGTTACGAACTGGGAGCCATGATTGGCACCGGCGGCATGGCAGATGTATACATCGCCGAAGACCTGCGCCTACATCGCAAGGTCGCGGTGAAAATTTTGCGCAGCGATTTAGCGCGCGATCCTGCATTCGTTGCGCGTTTTAAGAAGGAAGCGCTGGCTGCAGGTGCGCTGAACAATCCGGGAATTGTTGCGGTATTTGATTCTGGAGAAGATGGCGCCGATTCCTACATCGTCATGGAGCTTGTTAAGGGACATACCCTCCGTCAAGTCTTGCAATCTGATGCAGAGATTTCACAAGCAGAAGCAGTCACCATTGTTACCGAAATTTTGGAGGCGCTGGAGTATTCGCACGAGCAAGGGATCATTCACCGCGATATCAAACCCGGAAACATCATGATCACTGATTCCGGCAAGGTTAAGGTGATGGACTTCGGTATCGCCAGAGCGCTCGATGATGTCGGTGCAACAATGACAAACACCTGGAATGTCGTTGGGACTGCGCAGTATTTGTCACCCGAGCAGGCAACTGGTGAATATGCCGATGCGCGGAGTGATATTTACTCCGTTGGATGCCTGATGTACGAACTCTTGGTTGGCAGGCCACCCTTTATCGGTGATACGCCTGTATCTATTGCGTTTCAGCATGTCTCGGCTCCACTCCCTGCCCCCTCCGATATCAACCCCGAGATAGATCCCAACCTTGAAACAATCATCAAAGTTGCGCTCCATAAGGATCCCAGTGACCGCTATCAAGACGCGAGCGCCATGTTGGAAGATCTACGGCGCGCAATACGCGGAGAGGAAGTAACTACAAGAATTAGACGCACAAAGCCACGGCGTCGACTCTTTCTAGTTGGTGGAGTTGTTGTAGCGCTCGTTCTCATCGCAGGCTCCACCTTGCTCACACGAACCCATGGAACAGTCTCTCCTTCGCAGCAAGTCCCTAATGTTGTTGGTCTGACTGAAGCCCAAGCGCGTGCGCTTCTTCCAAACTTCACCATCAATATTCAACAGGGCCCTTCTTCAACTATCCCTAAGGGTCGTATATCCGGTCAACTACCTCTTGCAGACTCAAAGGTAATTCCTGGTAGCAGCATCACGCTGACCGAATCTTCGGGTGCTGGCGATACCTCGGTTCCAATCAATCTCATTGGACTCTCTCTGTCGGATGCGCGCAGTGCTCTCTCTGCTGCCGGTTTAACAATTTCACAGACCATGTCAGAAGATTCGAATCAAGCGCCAGGCACCGTACTCGGCGTTAATCCATCACCGGGAAGCATCTTGCAAGCTGGTGCAGGTGTTGTGCTACAGATTGCTAGTGGAAGTTTGCAGGTTCCAAATCTTGTCGGTGAGACAGAAGTTCAAGCGATCACAACACTTACACAAGCTGGGTTCTTAGTCCGCTCCGCGACAGCATACGACGCTTCGCAAAACCCACAAATCGTCTTGGCGCAGGCGCCCGATGCTGGCAGCACGCAAAATATTGGATCGACCGTGACGATTACTGTAAATACTCCACCAACAAACTAGGAGCGGTTAACTACCGGGGAGAGTCCCTCAGAACGGGCGCGAGCGCCCACATCACCACAGCGCTCTAACCAATTACCTAACATCTGATGGCCGTGCTCTGTTAACACCGACTCGGGGTGGAATTGCACACCTGAAATAGGGAGTGAAGTGTGTTCAATCGCCATGACTACACCAGAATCTGTTTTACCTGTAACTTCTAGTTCGGCAGGAAGTGTTTCGGGTTCAATTGCGAGTGAGTGATAACGAGTCGCCGTGAATGGCGAAGGTAGATCAACCAGAAGACCCTTGTTAGTGTGATGAACTATCGAAGTCTTTCCGTGTAATAACTCTGGTGCGCGCGAGACCGTCGCCCCAAATGCGACCGCTATCGCTTGATGCCCTAAGCAGACTCCCAAAAGCGGAGTGCGGTGCTCCACTGCATACTTGACCAGTTCAATGCTCTGCCCTGCGGCCTCTGGGGTTCCTGGTCCAGGCGATATGAGAATTCCATCAAAGTTCGACAGGCTGGAAAAATCCACCTCGTCATTGCGTCGTACCGTGACTTCAGCTCCCAATTGGCCCAGATACTGCACCAGGTTATAGACGAAGGAGTCGTAGTTATCGACGACAAGGATGCGGACCATGGGCTTAGGGTAGCGAGCCGAGCGAGGGCGCGATTTTCAATAATGTTTTGATAGTGGTGTACCTTTTGCTTATGCCTAAGTCCAAGAGCCGTAAGAAGGATCCGGTCTACATTCCGGATGAGGTAGCCCACGCTGCTCCACTTCCTAAGGAGAGCCCGAAGTGGCTCGCCCCGCTCATGTTGGCAGGCTTTTTGGCTGGTCTGGTCTGGATCGTGACCTACTACGTCAGCAATACCCACTACCCAATTCCCGGAATTGGGGCTTGGAATATGGTTATTGGCTTCGGTTTTATCGCTGGTGGCTTCACCCTTGCCACCAAGTGGCGCTAATTTAACCCCTTAATTACACCGCTGTAATTCTCCACATGGTGGATAAACCCTGTGGAAAACTTCTGCTAATTCTCAGACAACCCTCAGGTTCATAGAGAATCCTCACGTATGCGCTCCTACCGAGGGCGCAGATCAGAGCCAGCTCCGGTTCAGATCAGATTCGTGGAGGAGAATGCAATGACCGCCCTTAAAGAGAGAGTCACCGTGGCAGATACATCAACTAATAACCTGCAGAGAATTCTCGTGGTGGATGATGAGAGTTCCATTAGCGAATTAATTGCTACCAGCCTGCGTTTCGTCGGATTTGATGTCCGCACCGCCGCCACCGGCTCCCAGGCGCTCACTATCGCTGAGGAGTTTAAGCCTCACGCACTCATTCTTGATGTCATGCTTCCAGATCAAGATGGCTTCGAAGTCTGTCGTCAACTTCGCTCTGAAGGTCATAGCGTCGGAGTCCTTTTCCTGACTGCGAAAGATACTGTCGATGACAAGATCGCTGGTCTCACCATCGGCGGCGATGACTACGTCACCAAGCCCTTCTCTCTTGAAGAGTTGGTTGCTCGCCTACGCGCTCTCTTGCGCCGCATCGGTGTCACAGAAGTTGCCGTTGACGACGAGAAGGTCCGCTTTGCAGATCTCGAGCTTGATGAGGCCACCCACGAAGTCCATCGCGCCGGAAATCTGATTGACCTCTCACCTACTGAATTCTTGCTACTGCGCTACCTCATGATCAATGCCGATCGCGTAGTTAGCAAATCCCAAATCCTCGACCATGTCTGGCAATACGACTTCCGTGGCGATGCCGGCATCGTTGAGACCTATGTTTCTTACCTCCGTAAGAAGATCGACATCTACGAACCTGCACTCATTCATACTGTGCGTGGCGTCGGCTATCGGATGCGAATTCCTGCCGGAAACTAAGATAATTCAACAATTATGAAGAGACCCCACTTCTCGCAATGGAGCCTGCGCGATCGCCTTTTGTTGGCGACCGTAGTTGTTGCGGCAGTGGGGCTCGGCGCATCTGACTTTGCCGCCAATGCCGAACTACGCGGCTACCTCATTCGCCAGGTCGATAGCCAACTCATCAATGTTGAGGGCGGAACTGTCTCGCGACTTGTGCGCGCTGGAATCGAACCGAATACAGACGATAGTGCGACGACGACGCAAGGAACGCCTTCTGCTCCAACCGCGAGCGCAGCACCAGAATTTCATCCAGTAAGTCCACTCCGCGGAGTACCTACTGCTACCTCCGTAACTTTGCTTGATCCAACCGGTGTAGTACTAGGTCAACTCGGCGGTGACATAACTAATGGAGGAGCGCAGGCAACATTCTCTGGAATGTCACTCGCTCAAGTAGCAGCCACTAAAGGACGAGCTTTTACAGTCCACACCGAAAACCCCCACTCTTCAACGAGAGCGATCGCATTTGTTCTGCCCTCCAACTTAGGTTCAGTAGTTATCTCAGTTTCGCTTAACAGCGTTGAGAAGACGTTGCACGAACTCAGTTGGCTCTTCCTCTTAATAAGTCTTGGAGTATTACTTCTCATTGGAGTTGTTTCACGCTACTTGATCACTCTAAGCCTTAAGCCACTCTTAGATGTTGAGGTGATCGCTGCCGCTATCGCAAATGGAGATCTCTCCGCGCGTCTTCCAGAACTAGAACCATCGACTGAGGTCGGGCGCTTAACGAAATCTCTCAACACCATGTTGGGACGGATCGAAGAGTCCTTCGCACAGAAGAATGCCTCAGAATCTAAGTTGCGCCGCTTTGTGGCAGATGCATCCCACGAACTTCGCACCCCACTCACTGCCATTCGTGGGTTTGCCGAGCTCCATCGCCAAGGCGCGGTGACAGGTGAAGAGAAGACCAAAGAGTTGGTTGGTCGAATTGAGAAAGAGTCGATCCGCATGGGCTCGCTCGTAGAAGACCTTTTGCTTCTAGCGCGCATGGATGAAGCTCGTCCGCAAGCCCTTGAACCAGTTGATCTCACCCACCTCATTGAAGAGTGCGCCGCCTCGGCGCGCGCCGCAGGCCCAGATCACCAGATCACAATTTCGACTCCCGAAGAACTTTATGTATTGGGAGATAACAAGCGGATCCATCAAGCGCTCGGGAATCTGCTAGCGAACGCACGAACTCACACCCCCACTGGAACTGCTATTTCAATAGTCGCGCAAGCAACTGAATCTGAAATAACCGTATCTGTAAAAGATGATGGACCAGGACTCTCTGAGAGCGATCAAGAGCGCATCTTCGAACGCTTCTTCCGAGTCGACCCATCACGCGCCCGTCACGCAGGAGAGGGAAGCGGCCTTGGCTTATCCATTGTTGATGCCGTTATGAAGGCGCATGGTGGCACCGCCACCGTCTACTCAAAGCCCGGTGAAGGCGCCACCTTTACTCTGCACTTTCCTATTACAACTTGATCTGTGTAACCCAACTTATAGCCGCAAGCGCTTGCGCTGGCGTCCAGCCTCCTTTGTAGACAGGGCTCTTATAGATATTGCTCTTGGCACCCATAAAGGTAGCTAAGGTCTTAGATAGAACACCTGTAAACGCAGGAAAAGTTCCGCTTATAAATCGAACATCCTGGGCAGCATCTACAATCGCGAATCCATCGGAATGGTTTATGTCGTACGTCAGTGGTGCAAAAGGCGCCTTCCAATCAGTAGCAGGGGGGTTGCCCTGAGGAACCACTTGCACTGTGTAGCCAAGGAACTTCTCGACAGTCAACAAGTTTTGATTTATGTCACCGCTTCCCACCGGATCTTTCATCGCAAGTTGAGCCTTGGTAAAAGAAGGCTTAGTAGTAACACCTTGTGCGGTCCAGATTTGGAAGTTGGAATTAATGATTGTCGAGTACGCCTTAAGCCGAGCAGGGTTATCTCTATACGGGTCAACATCAATTCCTATCACCTTTATATTGCTTATATGTAGATCGGTGAGTCTTTGCTGTATCCGCAACATATTTGCGGAGGTGAAAGGGCAGGTATCTCCACACAGAGTGAGGAGCGGAACCAGTATTGCTGTTTTACCTTTTAATTCAGCGAGCGAGTGTCCAACTCCATTCTGATCTACAAATTTCGCACTCAAGACATTTGCTGGGATAGCAACAGTCGTTGCAGTGCCTACCGCAGATGGCGGTTGTGGAAGTGCTGCGGCCTGCGCACCTGAGAGAGTTGGAAGCGTTGCAGCGAAGAGCAGCAACGTCCCCACGGCGGATCTATTTATTGTCTTTTTCACTGTAAATCCCATCTAAGAATTGAATTACAAAATTGGCGGAGTTAACGTTTTCTTAGCATCCACCAGAGCCCAATGAGGGCGAGAGAGATGACGGCAGCGATGAGGTCGTAGCCATCGCGTTGCATAAAGGATTGATCCATCTTCATCGGGTCCGACTCCTTGCCGGCGGTGCCCGCAGCGCCTTCGCCTCTCGAAGACAATAGTTATAACTGCCATTCGCCGCAGTAGTCGAGGCTAGCCAGTGACTTGGCAACTCAATGGCGATAGAGAAATATCTCCTGATGAGGAGCGTTATTTTGAAATATTTTCGTTGTAAAGCGTTCTCTAGAAGCTTAATAGCTGGGTAGGCAAGGAATCCGGCCACAAAGTGGAAGAGCAACATTCTGGAGTTATTCATCATCATGCCGCCGAGAATGAAATGAACTGAAAGCTGTGAGAAGACGATCAATGTACCCAAACGGGGACCTTCAAGTTTCCGACTCGAGAAGATCACGAATAGAAGGAAGAGCGATAAGAATTCAATCCACATTCGATCAGGAGTGATAAAGGAGCCACACCCTCCGATGTGGGCAAGAACCGCGGTTAATAGAAGTGCGGAAGAAATGAGAAGCGCGCGCAGTGTGAGGAATATCGAGTTGGCCTTCATCCTCAATGCGGCATTCCCGGCATAGCTGCCATTTTAGTAGTGGACAAATCCAAGCCCTTTGGTGGAGCAACGACGTTCGCCAGTACCTGCAATGTCTGAGGTACGCCATCGGCGTCCGTCCACTCGACGGTAAGAGGATCCTTTTCGCCTATCTTTAAGGTACGGCTGAGTCCCGAAAGGGTTGCTCCCTGATACTTATATCCAAGGAGTTGGGTATTTCCTGAACTCACGGCAATATTCTGCAAGGGCATCATCGCATTATTTCCTTGGCACATATTTGCATCGTAAAAAATCATTGATGAACTTGCGATCGGAGATGAGATGTCTGTGAGCAAGATTTTCGTACCTTGATTATTTGTGAGCGAGAGCGATATGGCGGTCGAACCTCCGACTCTGGCAGCAGTAAGCGTCGCGCCCTTCACCAAGATGCCACTCGAATGTGTTGCACTTGTAACGCGAGTTAGTTGGCCAGCCACAGCGCCGCTGGGAAATGTCTTTGTATGCAACATCACCGTAAAACGATTAGCCTGGTAGTAGAGTGAAGTTAAGTCGCTAAGAGGCACAGTCTCACAGACTGGCTTCCTCGAATTAATACCGGATAGAGAAATTGGAAAGAAAATCTCATCAGAGATACTCATATTGGTCTGATTCATCGAATGGATATGAATGGCCAGCACGTCAGGAATGGAAGTCATAATCTGATAACAAACTTCTCGCGTGGTGAAATCTAGATCCATCGTGATACGGGCGTTCTGATGTACGGCGCCAGTGCCGTCCATAACCCCGGATCCATTTGCGAACGCGGCGAGGTGAAAAATTCCGGTAGGTGTAGGGCCTGGAGCACTCGCTGGCTTGGCAACTTTGCCGAGATTGAAATTAAATGCGCCTGTAATCACGTGGCCATCTTGAGCGACAACTCGGAAATTAACGTGATAGACGCCTGGTTTCAAGGCTTTAGGTGTGAGAACGTTGGTTAATACTGCTCCCCTAACCACGTTATCGCTAGAAGTAATTGCCAAGCCAGTTGGATCAACAACTTGCACCTGGTTGAGGTTATGAGAACCCAAGACTAGGAGTGAATCAGCAAAGGTAAGCGTCACCTGCTCAGGCAGGTGAGTAACAGTGGAATTTGCGACAGGGTCTGAACTTATGAGAACGGTGTGGGCAGAAGCCAGTGGAACACTCGTGACGAGTGAGATTAATACGAATACTGAGAAGAGAGCTCGCCTAATCACATCTTCATCTTAGGACCAATGGGAAGATTGAACACTTCCTGCAGAGCTCCATAAACCGCTGCTGTGGTCCAAGTTGGCTGCTGGGGCTTAACCAGATTAAGTCTGCCCAAACTGCTCAAATAGTTTTTGAGAGTGCTAGGTAGAGTGGCGGGATTGGAGACCGCCGGATTGCCGAGATCTAACCAGCGCCAATGACCGTTGGGGCCAATAATCATGATTACGTCATCGTGGACCAAGTCATAGGCATCCTTTTTTCCAGTCTGCCAATCAATAGCGTTCTTGTTGTCATTTGCGGTCTGCTTGGTATAAACCCCGAACCATGCCCAAAAATTCTTTAGATCGTTAACACCACCCGTAGCGACAGTCCACGAAGGGTCGTTGTAGAGAGCTTGATAGGCCTTAAGTCGTGAAACCGAATCGCGCTTTGGATCGATGGTGACCTCGAGAACCTGTACCTTCTTAGTAAGACCTGCCTTCTTCACCGTATCTCCAATGTCGCGCATATTCACCGAGGTCATCGGACAGATCATGTCGCAACTTGTAAAGAAATCTGTTAGAACCACGTACTGCCCTTTAAGCGAGGCAAGGGTAAAACTCTTCCCGCTAGCATCTGTAAGTTTCGTGTTAGCGACTGCGGATGGCATTGCCGCATCAAATTTGGTGCCGCCCATCATTGCAGCAGTTCCTGATATTGGAGGAGGACTCATTGCTGGCATTCCGGGCATACCAGGCATTGAGTTGTCCGCGAACGCTGGAGAGACCGTGACTAGTAAGGCACCTAAGGCTAATAACATGACCGGTCTGCGCATCAGGAGTTTCCTTCCATCGCTCTCAAGGTCGCAATTCTAGTCGCTAATGGCGGGTGCGTGGAGAAGAGTTGCGAGGTCTTGCTTCCATCGAGTGGTGACTCAATCCAGATATGGGCAACCGCGGTCGACTTCTGCTTCACCACGGTGTTATCCGCAGCCAAAACTTCTAGGGCGCGGCGCAGGCCAGTTGGATTTCGAGTGAAGGCAACTGCAGTGACATCGGCGAGTGCCTCGCGCTTGCGAGAGATCGCAAGACGTAAAAGTAGGGCTGCGAGCGGGGCAAGGATGATTACAACAAGAGAGGCTACGAGTGCAAGCGGATTCTGATCATTGTTATTATTGTCGCGGCGATTACCTCCTCCAAAGATCATCATGCGGAGCATGAAGTCACTTAGGAGCGCTAACGCACCAGCTGTCGTGGCAGCGATAGCAGAAACCAATGTGTCACGGTTGGCGACATGAGCTAACTCGTGCGCTGTCACGCCTTGTAACTCTTCACGATCCATCACGCGCAAGATGCCAGTTGTAAATGCAATAACTGCATGATCTTGATTGCGCCCTGTAGCGAAGGCATTGGGCGCGTTATCTTCAACAATGGCGATCTTAGGAACTGGCAGGCCGGCTGCGATACATATTTCACTAACCAAGTCATACAGCTGTTTGTTGTCGGCTTCGGTAATCAACTTAGCACCAGTCATTGTTAAAACGATCTTGTCCGAAGCCCAGTAGGAACCCCAGACCGAAAGCAGCGCGATTCCCACTGCGAATGGGACTACCCCCACACCCGTCTTACCAAAGTAGGTAAGTAGAGCCCAGATCACAACTCCAACCAGGAGCGCCATCCCGAAGAGGAGCTCGGTTGACTTTAATTTATTTGCAGATTGGAGTTTGCGAAAATCCATAGTTAGAACTTGACCTGCGGAGCTTTACGATCTTGAGGATCATCAACCTCGTAGAAAGGCTTCGTGGTGACGCCAGCAGATTTAACGAAGAGGCTGCTAGGGAAGGTTTTGATCGCAGAGTTCAGTGTGCGAACATTGTCGTTATAGAACTGACGTGCGAAAGATACTTTGTTCTCGGTTGAGGAGAGTTCCTCTTGTAGAGATAAGAAGTTGGTTGAAGCCTTGAGATCGGGGTAGTTCTCGGTCACAGCTAACAAACCGCGCAGAGCCTGAGTCAGTTGACCATCCGCGGCGGCGACATCAGTCACTGTGGTTGCTGTTGTTGCCTTAGCGCGTGCAGCAACGACGGCTTCAAAGGTACTCGACTCGTGAGCGGCATAACCTTTTACAGTTTCAACAAGGTTAGGAATGAGATCTGAGCGACGCTTGAGTTGGACCTCAATCTGCGCGAAGGCCTCATCTACTGAGATGCTGGCACGAACCAGGCGGTTGCGAGACATCACCGCGAGTAGCGCGAGAATGACCAGAACGACAAGCACTAATACGAGAACCTTCATGACGATCTCCTAATCACTTCTGCGCTATTTGGTTTTCATTATTCTAATTTAATTAGTAAAACTCTGGCTATTGAATTTTTGATTGATGAAAGTTCATCCACGATTTGCTGGGGGTTGGGCCACGCTGACCCTGGTATCTAGAACCGTATAGAGCCGACCCGTATGGATGCTCGGCGGGAGATGAGAGTTTGATGAGACATAACTGACCGATCTTCATCCCTGGAAAGAGTTTGACCGGCAAATTTGCGACATTTGAGAGCTCGAGCGTTATGTGACCCGAAAACCCAGGGTCGATAAACCCAGCAGTCGAGTGAGTGAGTAGGCCAAGTCGACCGAGCGATGATTTTCCTTCGAGGCGCCCCGCAATGTCATCAGGCAGGGTGATGATCTCGTACGTGCTAGCTAGAACAAACTCTCCTGGGTGCAAGATGAAGTGCTCATCGTGTGCAACAGCAACTTCGCGCGTTAATTCAGGCTGTTCAATGGAGGGGTCGATAACGGAGTACTTATGGTTTTCAAATACTCGAAAGAAACGATCTAGTCGAACATCCACGCTCGATGGCTGAATCATCCCCTCGCTGAAGGGTTCTACCTTTACTCGCCCAGCGGTGAGTTCGGCTGCAATATCGCGGTCACTTAGTAGCACGGTTAAAACTCTAGCGCACCGCCATTAGACGGCTATTCCTTCCGAAAGGGTGGCTCGGAGGAGATAGGTTTGGGCAGTGAGAAATCGCCGCGCTTACCTCTTGCTTGTGAGCGCAGCCCTCCTTTATTCCATCAATGGCATTGTCTCGAAGTGGGTGATGGAAGCAGGGCTCTCGCCGTGGCGTCTAACCGAAATTAGGACCACCGGTTCACTATTCGCTCTCTTGGCCTACCTTGCTCTCAAGGGACGGCTGCACCTCTTGCGCCCCGCCAAAGGCGAGTGGGGGCTGCTGGCGCTCTTTGGCGTAATAGGAATAGCTGCCGTCCAATCCTTTTACTTCTTCTCAATTCTGCGCTTGCACGTCTCTATTGCTCTGATTATTGAATTCACAGCGCCGATCTGGATCGTCTTATACCTGCGCTTCTTCAAAAAGGTGAAGATCGCCAACTCGATGTGGCTTGGGCTCTTAGCAGCTTTTGTCGGGTTGATTTTGGTGGGTCAGGTCTGGCAGGGACTCACCCTCAATGGGTTAGGAGTTATCTCTTCATTCTTAGATGCGTTAAGCCTCGCCGCTTATTTTGTTCTCGGTAGAGCTCTGGGGAAGGTCAGAAGTACCGACACCATGTTGGTCTGGGGTTTTGGAATCACTTCGCTACTTTTTGCGATCGTGCAACCGTGGTGGTCCTTCCCCTTCAAAATCTTTAGCGAGAAGATCAATCTCAATGGACACTTCACCGGTCACCATCTTCCCGGTTGGTTTTTGATCGCTCTGATTATCATTTTCGGCACCGTCCTCCCTTACCTCTGCGTATTGAGTGGAGTGAATGCTCTCTCCCCTCAAGTTGCGAGCATTATCGGAATGCTTGAACCCGTTCTCGCAGGAGTCTTTGGTTGGATTCTTCTTAAGGAAACTTTCACCACAATTCAGTTAGTTGGGGCCGGCGTCGTCCTCGTTGGAATCTTTATCGCCAATGAGAAGATTCCAGAGAGCGGTTCGCCGGCGGAGGTTACCCGTGGATAAATTTGACGATGTCTTGCAGGCAAATGAAATCTTCGCATCCAGGTTTACCTCTGAAGATCTCACGGGTACTGCAATTAAAGGGCTGGCGATCGTCACCTGTATGGATTCGCGGATCGACCCACTTCGTATCGTTGGAATGCACGCGGGTGATGCCAAGATTTTGCGTAACGCGGGCGCTCGCGTCACTGATGACGTGCTCCGTACCCTGGTGCTAGCGACTCACCTGCTAGGCGTGAACCGTGTTTTGGTCATGCCACACACAGATTGCCGGATGGCGAGCACAGATGAGGATGGGATCCATGCCGCGATCTCAAAGAAGAGCGGAGTCGATACCCGTAGCTTGGACTTCCAGACCACGACGGATCAGCGTGGCGCGCTCCTCAAAGATATTGTCAAAATCGAGAGCTACCCGCTGCTCCATGATGAGGTCCGGGTGATGGGTGCAATCTACGATGTAAAGAGTGGTCTCCTCACCGCTATAAATTAACGCGAAAGTTCTTGATTGAGTGCAAGCCCCTCTCTACGATTTCTGCTAATACCTAGGAGAACCCCAATACCTAGGAGAACCTTGGGGGCATTACATGGCACATGATGTGATCACGGAGAAGCCAAAAGAATTTAAGATCGTGCCGACGAGCGCAATTCCACTTGTGGCCATCGTCTACATTGGCTTGATAATTGCAATTGCTACAAACCGCCTCTGGGCGCTCGACTTCTTCCATGTTGTTGGAGGCGCCTGCTGGACTGCTATCGATCTCTTCTTGGGATTTGTTATTGGACCGATCATCGGAACGATGAGCATCCCTGCGCGCGTTGAGTTCTCCAAGAAGTTTATGCCGAAGATGGTTCTCCTGATGCCTACATTAGTAATCGCAACCCTCGCTGGAGGTTGGCAGTTGGCACGCCATGAGGGATTCATTCTCTCTTCCGATAAGCATCATCCCTGGGTCGTTGCTTCGATGATCGTTGTTGGAGTCATGGCCATCATCGCTCTTGGTTTTCTAGAGCCCGCCAATCTCGGTGTCCTCTTTGAGTTGAAGAAGGAGAGGCCGAACGGTGAGGTCATCGCAAAGTTGATGAAGCGCTTCCTCTACACCGCGGGGCTTACAGGAGCGATGCAAGTCGCCACCCTGATTATCATGACAAGGATCGCGACGCTATGAAGAAGAAGCTTCCTCCCGTTTCGGAGATCTCGGTCCTGGTACTAGCTCTCGTTGTTGCTGGCGGCGTCTACCTTGCGGCACACCTTCCAAAGCATGTATCGCTGGTGCCTACGACAACTCTTGTTGCGCTCGCCGCGATCGGAGTCCTGGTAAACCTCTATCTCCTCAGCCAGATCAAGGGTTTTGACTGGGAGAAGTTCTTCTTGGTGGCGAAGTGGACTCTCTTAGCCTATGGCCTTATTGCAGGTGCACTGGAGTACATCTTCATCAAGGATGGAACGAAGGGAAGTGTCCTCACACTGATGAGTGCAACGCTCGTTATCTTTGCACTCAACCTTCCTATCCACTTTGGATTTACAGTTGCGCGCTATTCCGACAAGGTGAGCTAGTCCTTAATAAAGTTCTCGCCGCTGCTGAAGGATTGTGCGATATTTGAGAAGCGAGCGAAGTGGAGTTGCGCTGCGACGGTAATGGTTCGAGTAGGTCCATTACGGTGCTTTGCAACAATTAAATCGGCCTCTCCGGAGCGGTTCTGGCTATCGTAAAGATCATCGCGGTGGAGCAAAATAACCATATCGGCATCTTGTTCGATCGAACCTGATTCACGGAGATCAGAGAGCATCGGCTTCTTATCAGCGCGCTGCTCCGGAGAACGGTTGAGCTGAGAGATGGCGATGATTGGAACATCTAACTCTTTTGCAAGAAGTTTGAGGTTACGTGAGAATTCCGAAACCTCTTGTTGTCGGTTCTCAACGCGCTTACCAGATGTCATCAACTGTAGATAATCGATAACGATCAACTTTAAGTTGTGGCGCTGCTTGAGACGACGCGCCTTAGCCCTAATCTCCATCAATGAGAGATTGGGAGAGTCATCAATAAAGAGCGGAGCCTCGGAGATCTGACTGGTGCGCTTTGCGATGCGACCCCACTCATCCTCACTCAGGGAGCCGGATCGAATATTATTAAGTGCAACCTTGGCCTCTGCAGAGATCATGCGCATTGCAATCTCGGAGCGGCTCATTTCGAGTGAGAAGATCACAGAGGCAACGCCATCGTGAATCGAGGCATGTCGCGCAATATCCAGACCAAGTGTTGACTTACCAACTGCAGGACGCGCGGCGAGGACGATCATGTTGCCAGGGTGAAATCCATTTGTGAGGCTATCGAGTTCTAGGAATCCGGATTTAACACCTTCAACGCCGATGCCCTTACCAATCGCATCGATCTCATCGAGGGTCGGCTGCATCAACTCAGAAAGTTGAATGTAATCCTCTGTTAAACGTGACTCAGTGACCTGATAAACCTCGGCCTGTGCTGCATCGACTGCATCATCTACATCGCCGGCCTCGGAGTAACCAAGTTGAACAATCTTTGTTCCCGCTTCGACAAGGCGACGCAAGATTGCGCGATCGCGAACGATGCGCGCGTAGTAACCGGCGTTCGCCGCCGTTGGTACTGATGAAATCAAGGTGTGGAGATATGGCGCGCCGCCTGCACGCGCTATATCGCCACGCTTTGTCAGCTCGGCCGAGACTGTCACTGGATCGGCAGGATCGCCGCGGCCATAGAGATCTAAAATCGCATCGTAGATAAGTTCGTGAGCGGGGCGATAGAAATCGCGCTCCTTAATGATCTCAACGACATCCGCGATCGCATCCTTGGAGAGGAGCATCCCGCCGAGCACAGATTGTTCGGCGACTAAATCTTGCGGTGGAGTGCGTTCAAACTCGATCGCGCGAGCGGGCAGGCTATTACTTCCCCGATTTGGGAGTTCAGCGATGCTCACTCAGGTGCCCTCAACTCTCGTTGCTTAGGTGGATTTCCTCTAGGTGTGCAATTCTCTTGCCTGCCACCGACATTCCCTATTTTCGGGGTTACCCCATGTGTGCGCCTTTGTGGGAAAGCAAAGATTTGCTGGGGATAACCTGAAAATCTGTGTGGAGGGGCTGTGTGTAACTACCCTCTTGCTGGGGATAGAACTGTGAGTTTGCCGCTTTTCACGCTCAAATTTATCCACGTGGCTGGGGATAAAGATAAATTCTGAGATCTCAAAATATGAGAAAACCCCACCTACCGAAGTAGATGGGGCTCTCTTTAACGCTGATTTATGCAGCGACGACCGATACCTGAACGGTAGCGCCGACCTGGGCATGAAGGGTGACCTTGGCGGTGTAGCTACCAAGCTTCTTCATAACAGGAGCCTTTAGACGGTGGCGATCGATATCGATCCCGACTGAAGATTTGATAGCAGAGATCAGATCTTTATCGGTTACGGAACCGAAGAGTGAACCTGTTGCTCCTACCTTTGCCTTAACGACAATTGGAGCTGCCTCCAAGGTCGCCTTGATTTCACGGGCATGGTCGAGATCGCGGATCTCGCGTGCGCTACGAGCGCGGCGAATTCCCTCGATCTGCTTCTCTCCGCCTACTGACCATGCAATTGCATTGCCATTTGGAAGGAGGAAGTTACGGGCATAACCATCTTTAACAGTTACAACATCGCCGGCCTGGCCGAGACCTGTAACTTCACGAGTAAGGATGAGTTTCATCTTTGCATCTCTCCTTATCTTGCTGTCGAGGTGTAAGGCAAGAGCGCCATCTCGCGGGAGTTCTTGACCGCTGAGGCGATTGCACGTTGGTGTTGGGTGCAGGCACCCGTTACTCGGCGAGCGCGGATCTTGCCGCGATCGGAGATGAACTTACGAAGGGTCGCGATGTCCTTGTAGTCGATGTATGCGACCTTCTGCTGACAGAATGAACATGGCTTCTTCTTAAACTTCTTCAAAGCCGCAGCCGACATCTTCGGCGCGACCTTCTTTGGTTTTAAGGTCTTATTACTTCTTGCTCCCACTGTGGTGCTCCTTTATGAGGGCCCTGTTTTTTAAGACAGGAATGGTTGGTTTTTAATTACGTAAGTTCTAATTACTTAGAACGGAGGCTGATCATCTGATGCTCCGGTTGCCCAACCGCCGCCGACTGGGGCTGCTGACCAAGGATCATCGGAAGATGCAGTTTCAGATGTTGCGGTGAAACCGCCAGTACCCGCTCCGCGAGTTGTCTTAGTGACCTTTGCAGTTGCATTGCGAAGTGATGGACCTACTTCGTCAACTTCAACCTCAAATACTGTGCGCTTTTCGCCTTCTTTAGTCTCATAAGAGCGTTGCTTCAGCCGCCCAGAAACGATGACGCGCATTCCACGTGTCAAAGATTCTGCGACATTCTCTGCAGCTTGACGCCAGATCTGACAGTTAAGAAAGAGGCTATCGCCATCTTTCCACTCGTTCGTTGCCTTATCGAGATAACGAGGAGTTGATGCAACGGTGAACTTTGCAACTGCAGCACCAGATGGTGTGAAGCGCAGTTCAGGATCGCTTGTTAAGTTACCGATCATTGTGATTGTTGTATCGCCAGCTGCCATTTTTCTCTCGCTTAATTAACTGTGAGTTCGATTATGAGTTGAGGTGATCTGGACGAACGACCTTGGTGCGTAGCACCGCTTCGTTCAAATTGAGTTGGCGATCAAGTTCTTTGATCGCATCTGGACCACAGTGCAGATCTGCAACAGCGTAAATACCTTCTGCCTTTTTATTGATTTCGAAGGTCATGCGGCGACGGCCCCAAATATCGAGCTTGTCTACTGTGCCACCACTGTCTTTGATGATCTTGAGATATGTCTCAAGACTTGGTGCGACTGTGCGTTCTTCTAGGTCAGGATCGAGAATGACCATGATTTCATAATGACGCATGCGTTAACCCCACCTCCTCTGGACTAAAGCGGCCGTGGGATTTCCACGGCAGGAGGGTTACTGCTCCAACAGCGGAAAGGACGGGTGCCCTGAACGTGAAGGAAGGGTAAGCCTAACCCTCGATCTCAGATTGGAGAAATTCCTCCTCCTGGGGAGCGGGGGTGGCTGTGGATAAATCGGACTTCGGCGTGAGTAGGCGCCAGGCGAAGTAGAGGCTGGCGGAGACCCGCAGCAGGATGGCTCCCGCATACCAATGGGTCGGCAGCGAGAATTTGCTCCCTCCGTAGGTCGCTAGATACTCCCAGATAGCGAAGTGGTAGACGGCTTCACTGCCCTGCCAGAACCAAAAGGCCGCTCTATCCCGCTTATCCACCAGGGCAATTACCCCCAGAGGTGCAAGCCAGAGGACATATTGGGGTGAATAGACCTTGTTGAGGGCGGTGAAGAGAGCCACAAAGATGAAGGCGCTTTGGGCCAAGGTCGGGGTTGACTCCCTGCGGATCAGGCGGCCAGCGCCGGCAAGGGCGCCGACTAGGAAGAGGACGATCCAATAAAAATTAATCCCGGAGATGTTGAGCCCAAAGATATTGAGCGCCTGCCAGAGTGACCCGAGATCTGCCGGGCGACTGCCATTTAGCTTGAAGAAGCGCCACCACCCTGTTGGGGTAGTTAGTGCAAAAGGTGCGTTGATCACGATCCATAACCCAACTGTCTGCACCAAGTAACGCAGACCCTCGCGTATTTCTCCTCGATGAAAGAAGATGATCGCTATCGGAATTAAGAGGACAACTGGAAAGAATTTAGTGGCAATTGAAATCGCTAGGGCTGCCGAGCTCAAACGATACTTCTGTCGATCGAACCAATAGATCGCTGCAACAGCTGAAATCACTGCCCACATATCCCAGTTGATGTAGAGGGAGGCTATGACGGCGGGAAGTAACGGTAATAAGTACCACTTACTGGGATTGATTTTTGAAACGATAATTGCGGTACCGATAAAGAGCGCCGCCAAGAAGAGAATGTTGATGAGGTAGTAATACTTGTCCGCGTTGTATCCATGTGGAGTGATAATCGCCGTCGCCCACATCACGACTCCCGTCAAAGGGGGATACTCCACTGAATTTGTCGCGCTCGAGTAAGGCCATAGATGATCTACCAATCCACGGGCATCGAAGAGAGCTGGAAGATCGCTGTAGCACTCGTGAACATCGACCCCGACCCCGGACCAATTTGTGCTGTAGCAGTGATCAAATTTAACAAGTGAGAGAACTCCCGCGAGTAGAGCGAGAGCGATGACGGCTTTTGTTGTGAATGAAAGCCTCATTTTTTCGGGGGAATTACTTCTTCTTCTTTGGCGATGGAGCTGGTCGAGGAGTTGGCGTTACCTTTGCAAGCGCGGGGTCCATAGTTGGAACAGCGCTCTGCATAGGAACTGGATCGGTGCCACCGATATTGGCAGGTGGTGGAAAATCCATTATCGGCGTATGCGCTAACGCCTCCTTCATATATTGATCCCAGATCTTTGCGGGAAAAGTTCCACCTGTAACGGCATTCAATCCGCCGATTCCGTTGAGAGATTGAGTTGCGTTATCTCTAAAGAGAGCGACGCTGGCAGCCATCTGCGGAACGAATCCATTGAACCAAGCACTCGCATTGTCCGTTGTTGTTCCTGTCTTTCCAGCGCTTGGCCTTCCCAAATCAGCAACCGCTCCTGAGGCGGTTCCGTACTGGGTGACAGTTTGAAGCGCGGAGGTGAGATCTGCCATCACATCACTTGCAAAGACCTGGTTCGTTTGTGGTTGCGCTTGGTAAAGAACACCACCGTTATCCCCAAGGACCTGCGAAACGATGTACGGCTTGGCATAGATTCCTTGCGCGGCAAAGGTCGCGTATGCGCTGGCAACATCGATAACGTGTGGACTTGCTACTCCGAGCGTTACTGAAGGACCGGAGACCATCTCTACCGATGTAGGAATCCCAGCTCTGCGCGCTACATCGATTACCTTATCTGGCCCAACTTTTATACCTAGTGGAACAAAGACGGTATTTACTGAGTTGGCGGTCGCATCGAGAAGATTGATATTCGCAAATTGCTCGTTGCCGTAGTTAAAGACGGGATAAGGACCCTGTGAGCCAGGATCGTAGAAAACCTGCGGGGAGTGGCCATTCCAGACTGACTGCAGACTTATGCCTGCCTCTAAAGCAGCGGTCAATGCGAATGGCTTGAAGGAAGATCCGGCTTGAGCAGTCGCCTGTGTTGCATTGTTGTACTGGCTCTTGAGGTAATCCTGTCCACCGTACATAGCGAGCACCGCACCCGTGCCCGGTTGAATGGCGACGAGGGCAACGCGTAAATTATTAAATGGCGCCTTAGGGGTCCGCTTTGCAACGGCATCTACTGCAGCCTGTTGATCCTTCTTGACGAGAGTCGTCTTAACGACCAACCCACCCTGCATCAACTGATCTTGGGTGAAGCCAAATTGCTGCAATTGATTTTCAATCCATGAGACAACATATCCCTTTGGACCAGCTAAGGATCCAGACCTAACGCGAGGTTGAATAAATGGAAAGACTTGTACGGCCTCCTCTTTTGGAGTTAACCATTTCGCTTTAACCATGCCATCAAGTACGTACTTCCAGCGCAATTTCAGACGTGCCAAATAGTTGGGTCCATTTGCTGGATCGTAGTAACCCGGTGCGTTAAGAACGCTGGCTAGCACAGCGGCTTGCGAAACATTGAGTTGATCGACTGTTCGACCAAAGAAGACTTGGGAACCGGTCTGTACTCCGTAAGCTCCCCGCCCAAAATAAATGGTGTTGAGATAATCTTCTAAAATTTGATCTTTAGAGAGCTGTTGCTCCAACTTAACCGCGATCACAATCTCTTTAATCTTACGTTGCACACTCTGTTGTGGAGACAGGAAGGCGGTCTTGGCATATTGCTGTGTGATCGTAGAGCCACCTTGTAGTGATCCACCGCGCAGGTCATGCCAGAGCGCCCGCAGAATTCCTGTTGGACTAAAGGCATGCTCGGTATAAAAGTTGCGATCTTCAGCAGCCATGATGGCGTGGCGCACATTGATGGGAACGCTAGCGAGTTGAACACTCGTCCGATCTTCGGCGCCCACTCGTCCGATCTCGGAGCCGTCAGCATATTCAATGACAGTTGCTTGGCTATTTACATATTGATTGGGGTCAGGAATTTTTACCGTGAAATAAGCGAAGGCAAAGAGGTAGGTAGCGATTACAAAGCCGCCGCCAATCGTGAAGATCGCACCACGAATGAACCAAATTCTTAGATTCTCGCGAGTGG
>DAIMCZ010000001.1:18989-24445 GCA_036726125.1 Candidatus Nanopelagicaceae bacterium | reverse complement strand
CCAATCGTGAAGATCGCACCACGAATGAACCAAATTCTTAGATTCTCGCGAGTGGGTCTTTCCATGTAGAAAGGTTACCGTCCCGCGCTACGGACGTAATCCTCATCTTCAAGGGTGCGTACCTTGCGCGGAGGCTTGCGGTACTTGCCATCGCCGAGCTTGAAGGAGTAAATCAGGTGGTGCCACCCACAATTTCTGCATACTTCAACAACGTAGACTCGAAATTCACCGTATTCACTCTGCATCTCGGTGATCTCTGCAAGAGTCTTAATGCGACCTGAGTACTGCCCGAGTTGGTCGCCAAAGGTGTAGCGGAGTTCAACCATCTGCTCCTTGCGGCAGACCGGGCAGAGACGTGAAACGGGCTCCCCGTGATACTTCGCTGCGCTCTTGAGGTATGGGTCGGCATCACATGCATCGAGGCCAGAGGTCGTGCCCTTAAAGAGCGCGATTAACGTAGCCCGTCGCTTAAGTGAATAATCGATCGCATCGCGCCGACTCCACAGTGTTTCCAACATAGTTCCTTAGAATAAACCCTTATTAATAACTACGCTTGCGACCATGAAGAGGCTTGGAATGACTACTAGGTGGCCATTCCACTCCGGAAGTAAACTCGCTCATCTCCTAACGGTCCGCTGGATTGGGCAGATCGGCGATGGAATCTTCCAATCTTCTCTCGCCTCCTTCGTCCTCTTCTCACCAGAGCGCCAACCAGATGCAGTCAGTGCTGCCACGGCCTTTGCGGTAGTACTGCTCCCCTACTCGCTTGTCGGTCCTTACGCAGGTGTCTTTTTAGATCGCTTCTCCAGACAGCGCATCGTGCAATTTTCCAATCTCGTTCGAGGCGCAGACCTTTTACTTATTGCTCTTTTGATTAAATCGGGAACGACTGGTGTGCCTCTGACGCTACTTGTACTTGCCGCCTTTGGAATCAACCGTTTAATCCTTGCTGGACTCTCTGCGGGGCTGCCTTTGATTGTCACTCGTGAAGAGCTGATCTCGGCAAATGCACTTGCGGTCACTGGAGGAAGTATCGGTGTAGTAATCGGTGGCGGCATTGGCATTGGGGTAAAGAAGTTATTCGATGCCCACGGCAAGAGCGATCTCTCCGATGCAAAAGTGATTCTGATTGCGATGGCCTGTTACCTTGCGAGTGCACTTTTTACGCGGCGACTCTCGCGCGGCGACATAGGACCGGCAGATCACGAGGTTCCAGCGCAGATACGCGGCTTCCGTGAACTACAAGAGGGCCTTCGCATTTTGCAGTTTCACCCCGATGCACTGCGTGGAATATTCGCAACTGCAATTCAACGTGGAGGATTAACAGCGCTCACTTTGATGGGTTTGCTTCTCGAGAGAAATACTTTCAATCCACCTAGCAATCCCGATGCTGGGCTTGCTGGATTTGCCTATGCGCTTGCCATCGCAGGAGTGGGGCTAGGTATCGGTTCTTTTGTGACACCTTTCTTTGTGAGTTACTTTGGGAGACACCGGTGGATTCGCCTGATGCTCGTTACACCCTCGATCTTCCTCATCTTCTTTGCCTTTATTCCACAAGAGTGGCTTCTTATCACCACGGCATTTTTCATCGCACTTTGTGGGCAAGCGGTCAAAGTTACAAATGATGCTCTCGTGCAATCGCAGATCGCTGATGAATACCGCGGACGCGTCTTCGCTTTTTATGATGTCGCAGTAAATGCGGTGATTGTTTTGGGGGCGATAGTCGCAGCGCTTGTTCTTCCGAAGAGTGGAAAATCAGCCGTGCTGCCTTTATTAACAACAGGGGTCTTCGCGATGGCGACGTTACTGCTCTTGCGCCCCTCCAAGTTCTTTATCGCTCGCCCACGCGAGTAGCTCTTGTGTGGCTACTTCAACGCCGAGTGGTCCGCGCTCCATACGTAACTCCAAAAGATAGTCATAGGCCTCTCCAACAGCGCGAGATGGCTTGATCCCTAAGATCTCCATAATCTCTTGGCCATTGAGATCGGGTCTGATGCGATCGAGTTCCTCTTGTGCCTTCAGTTGCGCGATGCGTAACTCCAAAGAATCGTAAGTCGCCGAAAGTTGATCAGCTTTTCTTTTGTTTCGCGTTGTGCAGTCGGCGCGCGTAAGAACGTGCAAATGATCGAGTAACTCCCCAGCGTCGCGGATATACCGGCGCACTGCAGAATCCGTCCACTCCCCGCTGCCATATCCATGAAAGCGCAGGTGTAGAAAAACTAAGTTCGAGACCTCATCAATAGTTTTGCTATCAAAGCGCAATTCTTTGAGGCGCTTCTTAGTCATTTTTGCCCCAACCACCTCGTGGTGGTGGAATGAGACCCCTCCTCCAGGAATCAATTCGCGAGTGCGCGGTTTGCCGATGTCGTGCATCAACGCCGCTAATCGAATTGTTAAGTTCGGTCCTCCTAAGCGGTCTTCATGTGCGATAGCTTGATCTAGAACTGTCAGAGTGTGCTCGTAAACATCTTTATGATGGTGATGTTCATCGATCTCAAGTTTTAATTTCGGCAACTCTGGGAAGAAAGCGCTCGCTAATCCGCTCTCTACAAGTAACAGGAGACCAGCACGTGGGTTTGGAGACATCAACGTCTTCGTAAACTCATCACGAACCCGCTCTGCAGAAATTATCGAAAGGCGCCCCGCCATCTCTTCTATTGCTTCGATGACTTCGGGGTCGACAGAAAAATCTAGTTGTGCAACAAAGCGAGCCGCCCGCATCATTCGTAAGGGGTCATCAGAGAAGGAGGCGCGAGCACTGACTGGGGTCCGCAGCACTTTCTTTGCGAGATCTCCGGCGCCATCAAAGAGATCGATGAAGAGCGGAGAGTCACCGGTGAGTTCAAGAGCCATCGCATTCACGGTGAAATCTCTCCGCGAAAGGTCGCCTTCGATGGAGTCGCCGAAATCTACGGCTGGTTTTCGTGAATCAGGGTCATAACTTTCGCTGCGGAATGTGGTGACTTCGACCATCACATCACCTTTTTTGGCGGTGATAGTTCCGAAGGCTGCTCCGGTCTCCCAGATCGCATCGCCCCAGCGCTTAAGGATGCGCACTGAATCTGCAGGTCGGGCGCTTGATGCAAAATCTAAATCATTGCCGAGTCGCCCAAGAATGGCGTCGCGAACAGGTCCTCCTACGAGCGCCAGGGTAAATCCGGCATCCCTATAGGCATCAGCCAGCGAGTTGATGAGAGGGCCATGTGCCGCCAGGGCGCCTAGGGCAAGTTCGGCAGCGAGGTCGCGGGGATTGGGCATCTGGGTACTCACAATGAGTAAGGCTAGAGCAGTACCCTTCTCTTATGACCCCGGCACCTGGTGCGGGTGGCGAAGCGAAGCGGAAAAAGCGTCGGAGACGGCGTCCAGCGGGGCCACACACACCTACAAACTCTTCTTCTGCGACCAAAACTGAAGTTGGTACTACCCCTGTAAAAAAGGTAGCCCCCAAGAAGCGCTCTGTATATGCCAAGCGCGTAGACGAGGTAAGTGCTGGCGGATTAGTCATCGACGAGAGCGGAACTAAAGGCCTGTTGATCGGCCGCCGTGATCTCAAGGATGCCAGTCGCGAGCGTTTGTTGTGGTCGCTGCCGAAGGGGCATATTGAAGCTGGCGAGACTCCAGAACAAGCCGCCATCCGAGAGGTCGCCGAAGAGACCGGAATTCAAAGTGAGATCTCGCGAGAGTTGGGCATTATCGATTTTTGGTTTATGGCTGGTGGAAAACGTATTCATAAAACCGTCCACCATTATCTCTTCCGAGAAGTTGGCGGAGTTCTCGCGCCACAGGTGAGTGAAGTTGATGATGTGGGATGGTTCCCGCTTGAAGAGATCATCTCACTCCTGGCGTATCCAGATGAGAAGAAGTTGATCGCAAAATCAGGTGAGTTAAAAGTATGAAGCGTTGGCTAGTCGCACTCGCCGCGTTCACCTTAACTGCAATCTCTCTTCCTGTAGCCCACGCCAGTTCAGTAATCGTTCTTACCGAACCAACTCATCGCCAAATCAATGGCCAATTCATTGACGATGACATGGCAGCGCTTATTGGAGTTTCCGGTCGCCTAGGTCAACTTGTGTTTAACCCTCCTGCAGGTGATCGCACATGGGTCATCGATCCGGCTCTTATCGAAGAGGTAAGTGCGATGGCGGGTGGTTACACACTCACTTCAGGAGCCGCAGGAGTCGGTGAATTATTTGCTAAATCGTGGTTGACACAGTTGGCTGTAGTCACGCGTTCTGACACGGTAATTGCGATGGCTTATGGAGATCCATCCAGGTATTGGGTGCAACGGCTAGCGCCACATGATGTTAATTATGTACTTTCGATTTCTGGAGTTCGCCTCGCGGAACTCCTCGGACGGGGAGTCGTCGCCGCAACTTCTTATCGCTCCAATAGCCAATTCACTCTCGCAAATTCTGAAATTGATGCAATTGAAAGTGACTCTACAAACTTTGCACAAACTGCACCCTTTATAGATCCTAAGAACATTGATATCTCTCGATTGGCGCTCCTCAAAATACTCAATCCGGCTCTATCTAAGGACCGTCGAGACTATCTCGTTCGTGATTTCACGGCAGCTGCTTACAACCAGATTCATCTCGTTCACTTGAGTCCAGGCAAGTTCACGATTACATCGAGCCATCAAGATCTTCCTATTACTATTACAAATGGATTTCCCACCGACATCAAAGTAAATCTCTATGTCATTCCAACGAACTTGAAGGTTGAAGTTGGAAGCCTGCCGCAAGTTTCTATTCCCGCGCAGTCGAAGACACAAGTCATGGTGCCTGTCACCGTACTTACATCAGGCACATCTGGACTTAATGTTGAACTCACCTCAAGCAATGGTGACTTGTTAGGTGATTCAATCATTTACCCACTGCAACTCTCTGTCATAAGCCCCATCGCGACATGGGTTACAACAGGTGCGGCGGTACTGCTCTTTGTTGCCGCTAGCATCCAAAGTATTCGCCGTATTCGACGGAGGCAGCGATGAGCGAAAACTCCATCGCACGTTCCTCCGCAATTATGGCGGTAGGCACTCTCGCATCTCGCATAACGGGATTGATCCGTGGGCTCTTGCTTGTTGCAGTGCTTGGAACGTCGCTCCTTGGCGATACTTATAACGTTGCCAACACAATGCCGAATATCTTGTACAACTTGATTATCGGTGGGGCACTGACTGCCGTCTTCGTCCCACAAATTGTGCGTGCGCTGCGAGAACCAGATGGTGGCTCGGCCTTTGTCTCTCGACTTGTTACGGCGACATCCGTCTTGCTCGCACTCTTAGTTCTAGTCTCTGTGATCGCAGCACCGCTTTTGGTTCGACTCTTTGCCAGTAGTTATGTGGGCCGTCCAGAATTTAATCTGACCGTTCTCTTTATGCGCTACTGCCTGCCACAGATCTTCTTCATGGGTCTCTTTGCACTGTTGGGACAAGTTGCTAATGCAAAGGGAAA
>DAIMCZ010000001.1:0-18889 GCA_036726125.1 Candidatus Nanopelagicaceae bacterium | reverse complement strand
TCTTCTTCATGGGTCTCTTTGCACTGTTGGGACAAGTTGCTAATGCAAAGGGAAAGTTTGGGCCGATGATGTGGGCCCCAGTCTTCAACAATCTCGTTGCCATAGGTGTCTTCGGATACTTCCTGCATATATCAAAGGGGTGGAAGGTCTCCACGATCTCGCATGGTCAAGCGACCTGGTTAGCTGTCGGGACAACCGTCGGTTTCGTCGTGCAATTGCTCTGCCTGCTGCCGGTATTACGCGAGACGAAAATCAAGATCCGGCCGCGTTTTGATTGGCGCGATCCCGAATTGAAGAAGTCGCTTCACCTTGCAACCTGGACCTTGGCCTTCGCTGCATTCTCGCAATTGAGTTATCTAGTTACCGTCAACCTCTCGACAGGTGCAGCGGTACGAGCGCTTAAAGATGGTGTGACTACTGGTGTTGGCTACACCCCGTACGGAAATGCATTTCTCATTCTCTTGCTTCCACACTCCGTGGTAACGATCTCAATAGTGACCGCGATTCTGCCTCTTCTCTCTGGCCACGCGATTGATAAGAAGTTTAAAGAGATTCACGAAGAACTTCTGAGAGCTATTCGTCTGGTTGGAATAATTACCGTTCCCAGCGCAATCGCATTTCTACTCTTCGGCCCCATGATTACGCGCACACTCTTCTTTGGAATCTCTAACGCAGATGCTCGATATCTCGGGCTCGTTCTCTCCGCCTTTGCACTTGGACTACTTCCGTTAAGCGTCAACCTCGTGGCGTTACGTGGTTTGAACGCCTTCGAAAATGTGAAATTACAGGTTTTAAGCAATGCCATCATGAATATCTTTGCCAGCCTTGTAGCTTTTGCTCTCGCGCTAGCTCTCCCCGCGAAGTGGGTTACCGTCGGGTTGGCGGGCGCGGCAGCGCTCAGTTATTACGTTGGGGCGTGGACTTCGATCCGACTACTTCGTCGCTACAAGATTGATATTCAGATCGGCGAGATTACGGGCTTGTATGCCCGCCTTGCCCTCCTCTATGGAGCGGTAGCAGTCCCGCTATTTCTTGTTAGAAACCATATTCCGGGAGGGAATACGGTGCGATTATTAGTTGTTCTTTCGGTGAGCGGTTTGGGCTATCTGGCACTGGCCAGAGCGTTTAAGATCGCCGAGGTGGGAGCCGCATTTGCTCTCTTCTTACGTCGTAAATAAGAAGGTTACATAGAGAGATGGTGTCCAAGTGAGTGATGTGATCCACGAGCTCGTAATTGTTGGCTCGGGTCCTGCTGGGTATACGGCAGGGATTTATGCCGCGCGCGCCCAACTCGCCCCAGTTCTCTACGAAGGATCAGTAACGGCTGGTGGGGCTTTGATGAACACCACTGAGGTAGAAAATTTTCCAGGATTCCCTGATGCGATCATCGGTCCAGATTTGATGGATAAGTTGAAAGCACAAGCTGAAAAATTTGGCTCGATCCTTGTCCGCGATGACATCGTTGAAATGAAACTGCAAGGCGATGTAAAGACGTTAGTTGATGGAAGCGGTAACACTCTGCAGGCCAAAGCGGTCATTCTTGCCACTGGCTCTGCCTACAAAGAGATTGGCTTGGAAAATGAGAAGCGCCTTTCTGGGCGTGGTGTTTCTTGGTGCGCTACCTGCGATGGCTTCTTCTTCCGCAACCAAGAGATTGCTGTTGTAGGCGGTGGCGATTCTGCGATGGAGGAGGCGACCTTCTTGACTCGCTTCGCCTCGAAGGTGGTTGTAATCCATCGACGTGACTCTCTTCGTGCCTCCAAGATCATGGTGGAGCGCGCTCAAGCCAATCCAAAAATTGAATTCTTGTGGAATACCGAAGTCATTGACGTTCTGGGTACTGAGAACGTCACTGGTCTCAAGTTGCGAAATACTGTTGACGGTAGTGAATCCGAGCGCGCCTTCACGGGACTCTTTGTAGCGATCGGACACTCCCCTCGTTCTGAACTGCTTGTTGGACAAGTTGAGCTCGACGACGAGGGCTATGTAAAGGTTGAGGGTCGTTCCACACGTACAAATCTCAGTGGAGTTTTTGCATGTGGGGATTTGGTTGATCACACCTATCGCCAAGCCATCACGGCTGCTGGTTCCGGGTGTCAGGCAGCATTAGACGCTGAAAGATTCCTTGCTGGACACTAGAATCCGTACTCTGCATTTTAAGAATTAACGAACTTCAAAAAATAATCTAGGGAGAGATATGAGCAGTACACCACCAGTAACAGCCGCGACATTCCAAGATGTCGTCCTCAACAGCACCACACCAGTACTAGTAGATTTCTGGGCAGAGTGGTGTGGCCCTTGCCGCGCTGTAGGTCCAATCTTGGAAGAGATCGCTACAGAGCACGCTGACAAGATCAAGATTGTAAAGTTGAACACCGATGAAGAGGCTTCGATCGCAATGAAGTACGGCATCACCTCGATTCCAACTCTCAATGTTTATGTTGGTGGTCAGGTGGTGAAGAGCATCGTTGGCGCGAAGCCAAAGCCTGCTCTCCTCAAAGATCTCGAAGCTTATATTTAATAGCTAATCAAGCCTTCAGTAGAAGCAATTTCATGACACCCGATCTCACCCTTGGTGGGTCGGGTGATCTTGTTTTACAGGTCACCAACTACCTCACCCGTCTTAATCTCTTAAAGGGTGAAAGCTCGGTCTTTGATGCTCAAGTGCAATCTGCTGTTAAAGAGTTTCAACAATCACGTGGTCTCACAGTTTCTGGCGTGGTTGATGACACCACTCTGCGCGCACTTGATGAGGCGCGTTGGAAGTTGGGTGATCGAGTCCTGACTTTCACACAGCCGTTAATGCGTGGGGATGATGTCGCAGCTCTCCAATCACAACTCAGTGAAATGGGATTCAACTGCGGCAGAGTAGATGGAATTTTCGGTAAGGATTCTGAAAACGCAGTTATGGAGTTCCAGAAATCTGTTGGAATTAAAGTTGATGGACGCTGTGGTCCCGCGACAATCATGTCAATGCTCCGTCTTAAAAAGATTGTCTCGGGTGGCGCTCCCATCCAGTTACGCGATGCTGCCATACGCGCTGAGCGCGGACCTGCGCTGGCCGGCAAAGTTATTGTGATTGATCCTTCAGAATCTGCCGCGATATTTGATCTCAGTCAACGCCTCGAAGGGCGGCTGGTTGCTCTTGGGGTGAATGTGTACTTAACCAGAGCCATCACCTCGAACCCAGATGAGTCCGAGCGTATTGAAATCGCAAATGCTGCTAGCGCTGATCTGGTTATCTCGCTCCATCAAGATAGGTATGCGAATGAGAGGGCACAAGGGGTAGCAACGTATTACTACGGCAGCGATTCACATGGCGTCCACTCAATCGTAGGAGAGCGATTTGCCACTCTCGCACAGAGAGAGATCTGTGCGCGAACAGATTTACTTAATTGTCGAACTCATGCCAAGACATGGGACTTATTGCGTCTCACTAAATCTCCGACTGTAAGAATCGAGTTGGGTTACGAGACCAATCCTGGAGATCACCGCAGGGTGAGCGATCCCGAGTTTCGTGAAACAGTTGTCGAAGCGCTCATGGTTGCCATCCAACGCCTCTATCTCAGCGCTGAAAATGATGCGAAGACCGGCACTCTGCGAATCTCCGATTTGCGGCGAGCTGGGCTGCGCAGGTAAAGGGGCGTCGGGCGACTCGTTAGGTGTGGCAGAATTGCCAAATGTCCAACGAGGTAACACGTTTTCGCACTGGTGAAGATCTACAACTGACGCAACGTTTTGCGCACCGCGCCGAACTGATGCACGCCAGTGAAATTCGAGCCCTCTTCGCTGTCGCCTCCCGCCCTGAGATCGTCTCCCTCGCCGGTGGCATGCCCAATCTCTCTGCTCTTCCTATGGAGATGATGGCCGATGTCGTTGAAAAGCTTATTAAGGAGAATGGCGCCGAGGCATTGCAATATGGCAGTGGACAGGGCCATCCGAAGTTGCGCGAACAGATCTGCGATGTAATGGCTCTTGAGGGTATCCGCGCCCATCCTGACGACATCATCATCACCACTGGTTCTCAACAGGCGCTTGACCTCATCTCGCGCATCTTTATCAACCCAGGAGATGTGGTTCTTGTAGAGGCACCCTCATACGTTGGGGCACTGGGTACTTTTAAGCAGTACGAGGCAAATGTGGTTCACGTTGAGATGGACGAGAACGGGATGATTCCCGAGGCTCTCCGCGCCGCGATCGCTGCAGTACGTAAGACCGGACAAGAGATCAAATTTCTTTATCTGATTCCTAATTACCAAAATCCTGCGGGTGTTCTTCTGCCTGCCGATCGCCGAACAGAGATTCTCGAGATCTGTGCCGCCGAAAAGATCTTTATTGTCGAAGATAATCCCTATGGCTTGTTGGGCTTTGATAAGCCTTCACCCAATGCGATGCGCGCGCAAGACTCTGAAAATGTTATCTACCTTGGATCATTCTCGAAGACGATCGCTCCTGGTTTCCGTGTTGGTTGGGCCTTAGTTCCACAATCACTTAAAGAGAAGCTTGTTATCGCGGCCGAGAGCTCGATCTTGTGCCCCTCTAATTTCACGCAACTTTCGATTAGCGGTTATCTTGCGGATCAACCTTGGCGCGATCAGATCGCATCATTCTGCAAACTCTACAAAGTGCGGCGCGATGCAATGTTGGAAAGTCTGGATCAATATTTCCCCGAAGGCGCTAGCTGGACTAAGCCGGGTGGCGGTTTTTATGTGTGGGTAACCCTCCCACCGGAGATTGATACAACTGCTCTGATGCCTAAGGCGATTGCAGCAAAAGTTGCGTATGTTCCTGGTACAGCTTTTTTTGCAGATGGCTTTGGAAGTTGGTCAATGCGCTTGGCATATTGCTACCCAACGCCCGAGCGTATTCGCGAAGGAGTTAAAGCTTTGGGTGGAGTTATCCGCACCGAGATGGAGAATCGCGCTCTTATTTAAGTAGTTCTGTAATTCGCTTTAGATCTTCTTCATCAGCAAACTCGATTGTGATTTTCCCGCGCGACTTTCCGAGTTCAATGCTCACGCGCGTATCGAATCTATTTCCGAGTTGATCGCTCAACTCCTTTAGATGCGGGCTTTGTAGCGTCTGGCGATGGGGCTTCTCGCCCTTTGTCTTTCCTTGATCTGTAGCGACAATCTCTTCAACCGCGCGAACACTCAGACCCTCTGAAACAATACGATTTGCTAATTTTTCAATTGCATAAGCATCTGTCAATGATAAGAGTGCACGGGCATGGCCTGCGGAGAGCACTCCGGCTGCGACTTTACGTTGTACCGAAGCGGGTAAATTTAAAAGGCGTAAAGTGTTTGTAATTGTTGGTCGGGATTTTCCGACTTTGATTGCAAGCTCATCATGCGTGTAGCCAAAATCATTAAGCAAGTTTTGATACGCGGCTCCCTCTTCCAAAGGATTCAATTGACTGCGATGAATATTTTCTAGGAGCGCTTCGCGCAACATCTCGTTATCTGTCGATGCGCGCAGGATCACTGGGATGGTCTTCAAGCCCGCTAACTTGGAGGCGCGCAGCCGCCGCTCGCCCATAATTAATTCATAGCGACCGTCACCAATCTCGCGAACAACTGGAGGTTGCATAACACCAACCTCTTTGATCGAGGCCGCTAACTCCTGTAGTGCATCCTCATCAAAGTAGGTGCGGGGTTGTTTACTATTAGGAAGCACTGCGTTGATATCTACCTCTAACGCCGTTCCTGCGATCACTCCAGAGTTATTTGTTACTTCACCAATTTTTGTAGTTGGAATGAGAGCATCAAGTCCACGTCCCAAACCCCCTTTGCGCGCTGCGCTCATGCTGCCGACCCTCTCTCTGCAATCTCGCGAGCGACCCCCATGTAGGCGATCGCACCAGGAGAGGTTGCGTCATATGTCATCACTGTTTGATTAAAGGAGGGCGCTTCAGATACCCGCACTGCACGAGGAATGGGGATGTCGATAAGTTCATTCGGGAAGTGGCGGCGCACATCATCGGCGACATCGTTTGCCAACCGGGTGCGAGAATCAAACATTGTTAGGAGGATGGTGCTCACTCTTACCAAGGGATTGAGGGCCTTCTGAATCTTGCTCAACGTCTCCATTAATAGCGAGATTCCCTCAAGGGAGTAGTACTCACATTGAATTGGAACCAAAACCTCTTCTGCGGCGGTAAGTGCGTTAATGGTTAAGAGTCCAAGGCTTGGAGGGCAATCGATAATTACATAATCCAGGCGATCTCCGCGCTGTGCCCTCTCCTCTAAATATCTATGTAAGGCTCCTTTTAGGATGCTTTCGCGGGCTACGTACGTAACCAGAGCGATTTCAGCTCCTGCTAACTCTCGATTTGCTGGAGCGCACTCTAGGTGGGGAAATCCTGCAACCTTTTGAATCGTCTTAGCGAGCGGTACTTCATCCACAAGAACTTCATACATTCCTGGGTTGGCGTTTCGATCTACACCTAGGGCGGTGCAGGCATTTCCTTGGGGATCTAGATCAATAACAAGCACTTTGAGTCCACCCATAGCCAAGGCCGCTGCAACATTGACAGCAGAGGTGGTCTTTCCCACCCCGCCCTTCTGGTTGGCAACGGTGAAGATCCGTGTCTTAAGGGGGGTGGGCATCGGCTCTTTTAGGCGACGAATGCCGATCACCTTCCGCCCGCTCTCAACCGATGTTTCACGTGAATCACTCATACCCGTAGTTAAGCAGTCTTTCTGACCTCAATGACACGGGCTATCTCAAACCCGGGGAGTTCAATAATTCTAAGTTGGGTCTCGGAGTGCTTCTTAGGCTCAGTCCCGTCAATCTCCTCCTGTGCACTCTCCCCCTTCATCGCCAACAGGGCACCTTTTGCCTTTACTAGATGCCAGGAGATATTGAGGAGCTTAGGAAGTGGTGCTACGGCTCGGGCGGTAACCACCTCAAAGCTCCTCTTTACGCTCTCAGATTTGCCTCGAATTACGGTTATGGGGAGCTCCAACTCTGCAATCACCTCGTTAAGGAAATCAACCCGTCGCTGTAGAGGTTCAATGAGGGTGATCTCCAGGTCAGGCCGCGCCAAGGCGATCACAATTCCGGGAAGTCCAGCGCCAGATCCGATATCGACAACCTTCACTCCTTCTGGAATGAGTGTTGTGACGGGCAAACAGTTAGCAATATGGCGCTCCCAGATCCGATCCCCCTCGCGGGGACCGATCAGGCCGCGCTCAATACCCCAGCTCTGCAAGATATCGGCGTAGCGCTCTATCTTCGCTGGGCTCTCTTTGAAGTACCCCTCTAGGAGTGTTTCACGTGAAACGGTCAAGCTGGGAGAACCACCACGCAGCGATTTGGCTCTTCGCCCTCTGATTCGCTCGTTAAACCGATCTCCTGGATGGTGTCGTGGATGACTTTACGCTCAAAGGCATTCATTGGCTTCAACTTCACCTGTTCGCCGGAGGCCTTAACCTCTTCAGCAATCTTATGAGCAAGCTCTGTGAGTTCAACCTTCTTATTACTGCGGAAATTATCAATATCTAGCATGAGACGAGAGCGTTCGCCGAGCGATGTCTGGACGGCCAACCGGGTCAACTCCTGTAGGGCATCTAGGACCTCACCGCTATCGCCAACGAGATGGGAGAGCGCTCCTCCGGCGATCGCGAGGGATGCGCGCTCATTCTCAACGTCGATATCGATATCACCATCAAGGTCGGCGATATCCAGCAACCCCTCTAGGTAATCCGCAGCGACATCACCCTCCTCCTCAAGGCGGGCGATCAAGGATTTCTTCGGAGCCTCTTTGGCTACTTCGGTCTCTAACTCGGTCATTGTCGTGCCTTTCTGTCGGATTTAAACCTATTTGTTATGTTTTGGGCGTTATGCCGTTATTTACGGGGCTTCCGCTTCTTGGGTTGTTGGCGCTGCCGGTTCTTAGTGGCCTCTGCCTCCCGCTCCGCCTCACTCATACCTTCTGGGGTTGTGGTTGTGGCGGTCGCCGTCAGACCGCGCTTGCGCTGTAGCTCCTCGTAAGCGGGTGATCCCGGCGTCGGATTGCGCTTGATGACATAGAACTGTTGGCCGAAGGTCCAGAGGTTGGTTGTAGACCAATAGATCAAGACGCCGATTGGGAAGTTAACTCCAGATACCGCGAAGATCAGTGGAAATACATAGAGCATGATCTTCTGTTGCTGCGCCATCATGTTATTTGAAGGGTCCATCTTTGGCATCCCTTTAACCATCAGCTGACGCTGAGTGGAGAAAGTTGTTGCGGACATAAAGAGGATCAAGCAAGCGGTGACAACTTTGGTGCTCGTTAAATGAGAACTTAAGAAGCTATCTGAAATAGGAGCGCCGAGGAACTTTGCGGCATGCGCAGTAGCTAGCAAACCATTGGGTCCGGTTGTTAACACATTAGGTACATAAGACTTATCGTGCGCAATTCCACTCAATACCCGGAAGAGTGCGAAGAAAATTGGAGCTTGTGCAAGAAGTGGAACACATGATGCAAGTGGATTGGTTTTGTGCTCCTTGTAGAGCTTCATCATCTCTTCAGATTGCTTCTGTCGATCATCCTTGTAGCGCTTCTGAATCTCTTTCATATGAGGCTGCAGTGCAGTCATAGCGCGCTGCGATTTAATCTGCCTTACAAATAGCGGGATCAGGATGACGCGAATAAGTACAACAAGGAGAACGATCGAGAAGGTCCACTTCAATGACTCGTGTGAGTTCTTGCCTAAAAGCCATCCCAGCATGGTGTGGAAGGTGACCATAACCCATGTAACTGCATAGTAGAGAGGGTGGAGTATCGCGTTCATTAGTTAGCTCCCTTTAAGTGTTTGTATTCAATTCGCTTACCACCAACATAATCAACGCCTCCGTGTGACCACGGGTTACAACGCAAAATCCGCCAAGCCCCTAAGAAGAGACCTTTAATTCCATATTCATTAATCGCATCAATTGTGTATTGTGAACAAGAAGGAAAGTATTTACAACGCGGCTCCATATGTGAAGAGATGAAGATCTGCCAAAATCTAATCGGAGCGATCAATATCTTCTTCATCGATGAGCGCCGGCTTTCTTAACCACTTTATTTAAAAGCGTCTCTAGATGGTCGCGATAATCATCAGCGTTCTGTCGGACACGAATCACGATCTGGCTATGAGCTGGAATCTCATGGAGGTGTTCGGCCATTGCATGGCGGAGGTGGCGAGCAATGCGGTGGCGGACGACTGACCCACCGACGCTCTTGTTGATAATGAGCCCAACCTGAGGGGCTGCCGGCAATTGCTCATGCGTCAAAAAGTAGAGAACTAAGAGATCAGAGGTTGCTCGATGCCCAGCTTTTGTCGTTCTAGAAAAATCCTGGCCTCGCCGCATTCGGTTGGACGCTGGAAGCACGATTTATGCTGAGATGCGAGTGCGACCCTTTGCGCGGCGTGACGAGAGAACTGCTCGTCCACCACGTGTGGCCATGCGAGCACGGAAGCCGTGCTTCTTCGCGCGACGACGGTTGTTAGGTTGGTAAGTGCGCTTGCTCATAAGTTCCTCGATTTCTCCTAGCGGTTCTTGGGTCCGACTAGGGCCACAGCGGAAGGGCAAGGTTAGCCGAATTATTGTGGATAGACCACTTGCGCTTTTCTCCACAGCCCCCTAGGTTCGCGCTCTATCCACAGGTTTACTGCTCTCTGACCCTCAAGGTGGGGTTTAGACCACAGGCTGTGGATAACTTTGGGGATAACCCCAGTTGGTGCGAGCCAGTTTTATTAACGATCGGTATGGGCGGGTATGGCTTTACTTGAAGAGGTTGATCTCAACACCCTATGGGCGTTGGTTATCGAGGCGATGGCCTCTGAATCCCCCCAGCACCGTGCCTTCTTGGCTCTGACAAAACCCCTCGGGCTCCTACAAGGAGAAGCTGGTGCCACCCTCCTTCTCAATACCCCAAACCAATTCGCTAAGGACTTCTTAGAGCTCCGCGTTAAATCCGCATTGAATGAGATTTTAACAAATCAATTAGGACAAAAAATTAATATTGCAGTGACTGTTGATGAGAGCTTGGCAGTTGATCATCCATATGAAGAGCCTT
Source organism: Candidatus Nanopelagicaceae bacterium (assembly GCA_036726125.1). Taxonomy (GTDB): domain Bacteria; phylum Actinomycetota; class Actinomycetes; order Nanopelagicales; family Nanopelagicaceae; genus PALSA-747. Next base: position 8,838 of record DAIMCZ010000001.1, on the reverse strand, counting down.
TAGATGAGAGCGTTCCCGATCTACAACCTAAGAGCGGTACCGGTCGTGATTCCGGGAGCAAAGGCCCAACCGAACAATCACAGTTAAATCCACGATACGTTTTTGAGACCTTTGTTATTGGAGCATCTAATCGCTTTGCACATGCCGCTGCAGTCGCGGTCGCAGAAGCGCCCGCTAAGGCCTATAACCCGCTATTTATTTACGGTGAGTCTGGATTGGGTAAAACCCATCTCCTGCACGCTATTGGGGCATACACCAAAGAGTTGTATGGCTCAGTCCGGGTTCGCTATGTCTCATCAGAAGAATTCACTAATGACTTCATTAACTCTATTCGTGACGACAAGGCCTCAGTATTTCAACGTCGTTACCGCGATTTAGATGTTCTATTGGTTGATGACATTCAATTCTTAGAGAATAAAGAGCGGACTCAAGAAGAGTTCTTCCACACCTTCAACACTTTATACAACGCAAATAAGCAGATCGTGATCTCTAGCGACCGGCCACCAAAGCAGTTAACAACCTTGGAAGACCGCCTCCGTTCTCGCTTTGAGTGGGGTTTGATTACTGATATCCAGCCGCCAGAACTTGAGACTCGTATCGCCATCCTTCGCAAGAAGGCGGCTCAAGATAAGTTAAATGCACCTGACGATGTCCTCGAGTACATCGCCTCCAAGATCTCCTCAAATATCCGAGAGTTGGAAGGGGCGCTGATTCGGGTTACCGCCTTCGCCTCCTTAAACCGCCAGCCTGTGGATATGGGGTTGGCGGAGATCGTCTTAAAAGACCTCATTCCCGACCAGGCCGGTCCGGAGATCACCTCCTCGACGATTATGGCCCAAACCGCCTCCTACTTCAGCCTTACCCTGGAGGATCTCTGTGGAACCAGCCGAAGTCGGGTCTTGGTTAACGCTCGCCAGATAGCTATGTATCTCTGCCGCGAGCTCACAGATCTCTCCCTGCCTAAGATTGGCCAGACCTTTGGGGGGCGCGACCACACGACGGTTATGCACGCAGATCGCAAAATCCGCCAACTTATGGCTGAGCGCCGCTCTATCTATAACCAGGTGACCGAGTTGACCAACCGAATTAAGCTGCAATCTAAAAATTAAATGAACGACTAACCCCAGATGTGGGCAAGATGTGGATAACTGTGGATATTAGGGAGGCTGTTGTGAGAAAGTGGGGGATAACTCAGGCTAATTCTGCAGATTTTGCTAATAACAAGGCTTTTACCTCTGCTTGTCCACACCCTTACCCACAAATGTAGAGAAGGTTTTTAAGCGGGTGACCTGCACTTTTAACCTTCTCCACAGGAAAAAGCGCTAGTTACTACGGATAACTCTAAATAAGAATAAAAAGCGGGATAGAGAAGAACTGATCGATATTTAGGTGTCGGGGTGGAACCCTAGACTCCTTCAGGAGAAAGAGGCGGATTATGAAGTTTTTAGTAGAGCCCACCGAATTGGTGGATGCTGTTAATTGGGTGGCCCGTAGCCTCTCAACCCGCCCAATCAAACCCGAGCTTTTAGGGATCATGATCGATGTTGATACCTCCATTACTCTCACCGGATCAGACCTCGAAACTTCTACCAAGGCGATCTTAAAAGCCGAGATAACTGCAAAAGGCAAAGTTCTAGTTCCCGGACGTCTCCTCGCAGAGATAGCTCGCTCTCTCCCAAATAAACCCATCACATTCACCTTAGATGGCAGCAGAGTTCTAGTAACAGCGGGCACAGCAAAATTCACCCTCCCAACTCTCTCTGTTAACGAGTACCCACAACTCCCCGAACTTCCAGAGACTGCCGGCGTGATCCCGAGCGATGTCTTTGCGCATGCTGTCAACCAAGTTGCAATTGCTGCCGGTAAAGATGATTCACTTCCTACACTTACCGGTGTTCATATCGAGATTAATCAGAACAAGATCACCCTCGCCGCAACCGATCGTTACCGCTTAGCGGTCCGCGAACTAAATTGGCAGGCCAAGAACTCTGATATCGAAGTAAACACTCTCGTCCGCGCGCGTACCTTGGCTGATGCTGCTAAATCATTAACCGCGCACTCTCAAGTCACCTTAGCTCTCTCCCCAACTGGCTCCAACGAACGTTTGATTGGATTTTTATCCGAGTTGAAGACAATGACATCGCGAACACTTGATGGAACTTTCCCACCATTTAAACACCTACTACCTAGCGATTCTGTCGCAGAGGCCACCATTGAGGTTGCCCCCTTCCTTGATTCAGTACGCCGCGTTGCGCTCGTTACCGACAAGACCGTGCCACTACGCCTCATCTTTGCCAATAACGCTCTACAGCTAGAGGCAGGCACTGGCGAAGAGGCACAAGCGACAGAAGAGCTCGACATCGTCTACAGCGGTGAACCGATCAATATCGCTTTTAACCCACAATATTTAACTGATGGCCTGCAAGCGATCGGCACCCCATATGTGCAAATAAACTTCACTGGAGCTAGTAAGCCAGCGGTGCTTACAGGAAAGCATGAAGTATCAGGCACGCGAGATATTAGCTACCAATACTTATTAATGCCGATGCGCTACAGCGCTTAATACGCGTGCACCTCTCTCACCTCTCCCTTAAGAATTTCCGCTCCTACGGAGAGTTGGAACTTCCACTTACCCCTGGAATAACCATATTTTTAGGGCGTAACGGCGAAGGTAAAACAAATATCGTAGAGTCACTTCTCTACCTAGCCTTCCTTAGTTCACACCGTACTGCGGTGGATCTTCCACTTATCAAACTTGGAGAGTCCGCGGCCTATATACGAGCCAAAGTGCAAGACCCTGAACGTGAAGTCTTAGTTGAACTGGAAATAAATGCTGACAAAGCCAACAGGGCGCGCATTAATCAAAATCCAGTACGAAGCCAGAAAGAGTTATTCGGTCTTATCCAATGCATCTACTTCTCACCTGAGGATATGGATCTAGTTAGAGGAGATCCAGCAGAGCGGCGCAGGTTTATAGACCAAATCATTACCTTGCGTTCTCCCCGGTTAGCTGGCGTAATTTCTGATTACGAGAGAGCGGTCCGCCAGAGAAACGCTCTATTAAAAACTCGTGCGAATAACGCTGCGCTAGAACCATGGGATCAACAAGTGGCTAACTTTGGAGGCGAGATTATCGCAGCCCGAACGGCGTTACTTGCAGAGTACGAGCCATTCTTTACAAAGATCTACGCCGGAATATCAGCCGAGAAGCCAGCCCATATAAAATACAAGAGCTCTATAGAAAATCCTTCAACAAATCCAAATGAGAATCAAAGAACAATTTTGCAAAGGATGAGCGAGATCCGCGGTCAAGAACTAGATCGCGGACTAACTCTTGTTGGCCCCCATAGAGATGATCTCCTACTGCAACTCGGAGAACATCTTGTCAAAGGTTATGCATCACACGGTGAATCGTGGTCGATCGCTCTCTCTTTAAAGTTAGCAGCTTATGATTTATTGGTAAGCGAGGGAGAGCAACCAATTTTAATATTGGATGATGTTTTCTCTGAGTTAGATGAAGAGCGCCGTAAACAACTTATCGATCTAGCTAACTCAGCAGAACAGACATTTATAACGGTAGCGGTAGAAGGGGATCTCCCTAAAGATCTAACAGGGAGCACTTACTATGTTAAAAACGGAAGCGTTAAATTACGAGTATGAAAGTGGATCTCGCCAAAGAGTTATATAAAAGTTGGCGCGAGAGCTCTCGCAAAAGCCACAGAAGCAACAACACCGAACCTTCACGAGAGAAGATCGACGACCCTCAATCCATCAACTCTGTAATCTCAGAATTAGTAACGACCCGGCAATGGCAGCAAGGAATTGCTGAAGGTTCACTCTTTACTGAATGGGTCGAGGTCGTAGGAAGAGATATTGGCTCACACTCCACTCCCATCTCCTTGGTTGACGGTCTTCTCACCATTCAAGCCAGCTCCTCCGCCTGGGCTACCCAACTAACTCTGATGAACTCCCAACTTCTGACCACGATCCGTAGCTCCGCCCCAGGCGCTCTTGTTGAAGAGGTACAGGTTCTTCCACCCGGCGCCCCAAGTTGGAAAAAAGGGATAAGGACGATCCGAAACTCCCGAGGTCCTAGGGATACCTACGGGTAATCTCTAAAAGCCCGTCAGAACTTGTCCTACGCCTTTTTATGGCTGGTTCTATCCTCTTTTTACGACTAGGATTCGAGGTCGTACCAGCCATATTCGGCTAAGAATTGGTTTTGCGAGATTTACAAAATTAGGGTCCTAGAAATGAACGGGGGTGGGTCATGGCAGAAGATTCCTACAATGCCAGCGCCATCACCGTCCTCGAGGGGCTCGACGCGGTTCGCAAGCGTCCAGGAATGTATATCGGCTCCACTGGGGAGCGCGGCCTACACCATCTCGTCTATGAGGTTGTTGATAACTCGGTGGATGAGGCGTTGGCGGGATACTGCGACACGATAAATGTGACCCTTATGGCTGATGGTGCGGTGCGTGTCGTCGATAACGGACGTGGCATCCCGGTTGACCTCCATCCGATCGAAAAGCGCCCGGCCCTAGAAATTGTCCTTACTGTGCTACACGCTGGCGGAAAATTCGGAGATAGCGGTTACTCCGTCTCCGGCGGCCTCCACGGCGTTGGAATCTCGGTCGTAAATGCGCTCTCTACCGACCTCTCAGCTGAGGTGCGACGCGATGGATTCCACTGGTTCCAAGAGTACAAACTCGGCGTTCCCCAAGCACCAGTCCGCAAAGGTGAGGCAACAACGACAAGCGGAACCACTATCACTTTCTGGCCTTCTAGTGAGATCTTTGAAACCACCGACTTCTCCTTTGAAACACTCTCTGCGCGATTCCGTGAGATGGCCTTCTTAAATAAGGGCCTAACTCTGACGCTGACCGATGAGCGACCAGGCAGAGTTGATGAGAATGGAAACATTCTAAGCGCCACTTATCACTATGAAGGCGGCATCATTGATTTCGTTCGCCACCTCAACCTGACCAAAGGCGAACAACACAAAACCATCATCGCCTTCGAGGCAGAAGATAAAGCGCAGAAGATGACGCTCGAAGTTGCCATGCAGTGGAACAACGGATTTTCAGAGAGTGTGTACACCTTTGCAAACACAATCAATACACAAGAGGGCGGAACACATGAAGAGGGATTCAGAACTGCCCTCACTTCGATAGTTAATAAGTTTGGCGAAGAGTGGGGCTTTATCCGCAAGAAAGAAGATCGCCTTACTGGCGATGATGTTCGTGAAGGTCTAACCGCGATTGTCTCCATCAAAATCGGCGAGCCACAATTTGAAGGGCAAACAAAGACAAAACTTGGCAACACTGAAGCCAAGTCCTTCACTCAAAAGGCGATGAATGAATTTCTCACTGAGTGGTTTGAAAAGAATCCCGGTGAAGGAAAAGACATTGTCCGTAAGAGCATTGATGCAGCTTCCGCTCGAGTAGCGGCCCGCAAAGCTCGCGATCTAAGCCGTTCACGCAAAGGTCTACTTGAAGGACGCGGCATGCCAGGAAAATTGGCTGACTGCCAATGGACTGAGCCAGAAAAATGTGAGCTTTATATTGTTGAGGGCGATTCCGCAGGAGGATCAACCAAAGGTGGCCGCGATTCACGTTATCAGGCGGTCCTTCCGATTCGCGGAAAAATTCTCAATGTTGAGAAGGCTCGTATTGATCGTGTTCTACAAAACAACGAGGTACAAGCACTTATCACTGCTTTAGGTACTGGTATTCATGACGAATTTGATATCGCTAAGTTGCGCTATCACAAGATTATCTTGATGGCCGATGCTGACGTCGACGGACAACATATCCGCACACTTCTTTTAACTTTGTTATTTAGATTCATGCGCCCACTTATTGAAAACGGTTTTGTATACCTCGCCCAACCACCGCTTTATAAATTGAAGTGGGGCGGCAAAGAGCCCGTTCAATATGCATTTAGTGATCGTGAACGCGATGGCTTCATCAAGATAGGGCTAGATGCTGGAAAGCGCCTTCCTAAAGAAGATGGAATTCAGCGCTTTAAAGGTTTAGGTGAGATGCCCGCAAAGGAGTTGTGGGACACGACAATGGATCCAACTCACCGCATTTTGACGCAGATAACGCTGGATGATGCGGCAGCTGCTGATGATCTCTTCTCGGTGCTTATGGGCGAAGATGTTGATCTGCGCCGCTCATTTATCCAACGTAATGCAAAAGACGTTAGATTCTTGGATATCTGATGGACGATAGATTTCAAGAGGGTATGGAAGGCTCGAAGGTTGAGTCAGTAGATCTTCAAGTAGAGATGGCTCGCAGCTATCTCGATTATGCGATGTCAGTAATTGTTGGACGTGCTTTGCCGGATGTTCGCGATGGCCTTAAGCCAGTTCACCGCCGCGTTCTTTACGCGATGTTCGATGCGGGATACCGTCCCGACAAGGGATATTACAAATCTTCTCGTATCGTCGGTGATGTCATGGGTAACTACCACCCACATGGCGACGGGGCTATCTACGATGCTGTTGTTCGCTTGGCACAATTCTGGTCACTGCGCTATCCATTAATTGACGGTAATGGCAACTTTGGTTCACCAGGTAATGATCCAGCTGCTGCCATGCGTTACACCGAAGCAAAACTTGCTCCACTTGCGATGGAGATGATGCGCGATATCGATGAAGATACCGTCAATTTTATTCCGAACTATGACGGCCGCTCCCAAGAGCCAACCGTTCTGCCTTCGCGCTTTCCAAACCTTCTAGTTAATGGCTCTGCCGGTATCGCTGTTGGAATGGCAACAAATATTCCGCCGCACAACCTCACTGAGATTATCCAAGCAACAGCTTGGGCCCTTGAAAATCCAGATGCGTCTGCCGAAGAGACTCTTGCAAAGTTGATGACGATTGTTAAAGGTCCAGACTTTCCAACAAAGGCGCTGATCGTTGGTCGCCAAGGAATTGAAGATGCTTACAGAACAGGTCGCGGGTCGATCATTATGCGCGCTGTTGTTGAGATTGAAGAGATCAATAAACGCACCTGCCTCGTTGTAACCGAACTTCCTTACCAAGTAAATCCAGATAATTTGGCACTTAAGATCGCAGAGCTTGTAAAAGATGGCCGCATCAAGGGTATTGCTGATGTGCGCGATGAAGGAAATGAGCGCCTCGGGCAAAGATTAGTAATTGTGTTGCGCAACGACGCTACCCCAAAGGTTGTTCTCAATAATCTCTACAAGCACACCCAACTGCAAGATTCATTCGGCGCCAATATGTTGGCGTTGGTTGATGGCGTTCCCCGCACGCTTCGCCTTGATGAGTTCATCCGCTACTACATCGAGCACCAGGTCGAAGTCATTGTTCGTCGCACTCGCTTCCGCCTCGCAGAGCGCGAGCGACGTGCGCATATCTTGCAAGGTTATCTCAAAGCGCTCGATGCACTGGATGCGGTTATCGCACTTATTCGCGCATCAAAGACTCCCGAGGAAGCACGCACCGGCTTGATGAAACTCCTTGATGTCGATGAGATTCAAGCCAATGCAATTTTGGATATGCAACTTCGTCGTATCGCAGCTCTTGAGCGTCAGAAGATCAACGATGAGTACGAAGCGCTCATGGCAGATATTGTCCTTCTCAATGAAATCTTGGCTAGCGAATCGAAGCAGCGCGAGATCATTAAATCTGAACTTCTTGAGCTCGGTGAGAAGTATTCCGACGAACGACGCACTCAAATTGTTCTGGCTGAATCAGATCTTTCAATTGAAGATTTAATCCCAGATCAAGAAGTTGTAGTCACTATTACCCGCACTGGTTACTCTAAGCGCACTCGGGCTGACCTCTATAGGGCGCAGCGACGTGGAGGCAAGGGAGTTAAGGGAGCAGCTCTGAAGCAGGATGACCTTGTAGATCATTTCTTCACGGCATCAACTCATGATTGGTTGCTCTTCTTTACCAATAAAGGTCGGGTTTACCGCGCCAAGGTTCATGAACTTCCCGATGCAGGTCGCGATGCTCGAGGGCAGCACGTCGCAAATCTTCTTGCCTTTAAACCGGATGAGGGAATAGCTCAAGTAATTTCATTGCGCGATTACGACCCCACGCTCTACCTGGTGATTGCCACTAAGAGCGGGATGGTTAAGAAATCTCCACTGACCGAATATGACTCTCCTCGCGCTGGTGGGCTGATTGCAATCAACCTTAAAGAAGATGATGAAGTGGTCTCGGCTGCTTTAATTACAAATGATGACGAGATTTTGCTAGTCAGTAAGCATGGAATGTCGCTCCGTTTTGCCGCACGTGAAGACTCGATCCGCTCAATGGGTCGCTCCACCTCGGGCGTCATCGGTATGAAGTTCCGTAAAGATGATCAACTCTTAACGATGGCGGCAATTTCGGGATCATCACCCGATCACTATGTTTTGACCGCCACTGATGGCGGATATGCCAAGCGCACCCCGTTGAACGAGTACCGTGAACAAGCCCGCGGCGGTCTTGGGGTTAAGGCAGCAAAGATTGATGAGGATTCCCGCGGCACCTTGGTCGGTGCGATGATCGTGGCACCAAAAGACGAGATCCTTGCGATCACCTCCGGTGGAGTCGTTATACGTACCGCCGTTGAAGAGATCCGTGAGACAAGCCGTGACACCCTTGGTGTGCGCCTCGTAAACCTTGATGAGGGCACCTCGGTTGTCTCCATCACTCAGGTAAAAGATGTAGTTCCAGAGGAGATTTTGGGCTAAACCCTGAAGTCGGGTAGCCTCAGGCACTCGCAAGACACCCATAAGAATGGGCCTGTAGCTCAGCTTGGTTAGAGCGCTTCCCTGATAAGGAAGAGGTCGGAGGTTCAAGTCCTCCCAGGC